>JAKATE010000219.1 GCA_021828085.1 Thermoplasmata archaeon
TCGTGGCCTCCCTGAACGGCACCTCGGCCTCCGACCAGGTGCCCGTGACCGTCTACACCCCGGCCTGCATCCTGCTCAGCCTCGACCTGCCCTCCCGGGTCTCCCTGGAGACCGGGTCCAATCTCACCCTCGCTCCGCGCTGGTTCGACCAGACCGGGAGTCCCTGCGCCTCGACCCCGCAGCCCGCGTGGACCTTGTGGCCCTCCTCCTTCGGGGAGCTCACCTCAACGGCGGCGGGCACCGCGACGCTCCACGTGAACGCGACCTTGGGGGACGGATGGGTGAACGCGACCGCCACCTCGGCAGGAGCGAGCCGCACGGCGATCCTGCAGGTCTCCGCGGTCCCGGCCTCCGCCGGGGCCGTGCTCGACATCTCTCCTCAGAGCGCACGCCTTTCCCAAGGACAGACGCTCAGCTTCTCCGCCTCCGTCCTGGACGGGTGGGGCACGACCCCGACGGGAACCTACCTCTGGTCGCTCTCGCCCTCCTCGCTGGGCACGATCGCCCCGGGAGGGTCCTCCGCGACGTTCACCGCCGGTAGCGGAACGGGGACCGGGTGGGTCAACGTCACGTTCTTCTCGAGCAACTGGGGAGTTCTCACCGCCTCCGCCCAGGTGCGCGACGCGGGACCCCCTCCGCCGGACCCCATGACCGGGCTCTACGCCCCGTACATGCAGACCCCTCCGCTGCTCCCCGGTCAAGGGGTCCTTCTCTCCCTTTACGGGACCGACGCGGTCGGGGGCATCCCCCGCGGAACGCTCAACGTCACCTGGCAGGTCGAGCCCTCGACCTTCGGCCGGGTGACCCCGCAGGGAGGAGGGGCCGTCTTCGTGGCCGGTCCGCGGGCGGGACACGGCACCGTCCTCGCGAAGGTGAACTGGTCCGGGGGGACGAACCTGTCCGTTCCTTTCCCCGTCTCCATCGTCCCTCTCGGGGTGAGCTCGGTCGCGCTCTACGGGGCCCCCTCCGATAGCGTGCCCGTGGGCGGGTTCGCGTACCTCGAGGGCGTCGACCAGGACCTCTTCGGGAACCTGCTCCTCGCCGGCGGGTTCTACGGGCTGCAGTACGCGGCGATGAACGTCTCCTGGGCGGTGGTCCCGAGCACGCTCGGGGTGATGGCCCCCATGGGGAACGGCACCTCGCAGGACCTTCCCGAGACGGCGGTCTTCTACGCCGGCGGCTTCCCCGGCAGCGGCGAAGCGGTCGAGACCCTGCGGTGGGCGGGGGAGACCCAGACCGTGACCTTCCCGCTCCAGGTGTACGCCAAGGTCGCCTCCGCGGTCGCCCTCGTCCCCGCGGCGACCGCGACCCCCTACGGCGGCGTCTTCGAGAACGCCCCCGCCGTCATCACCGCGCTCGTCCTCGACCAGAACGGGGCTCCGACGTACGACCAGGGGAACTTCACCTGGCGGCTCGCCCCCGGGTCCGACGCGAGCTTCGCGGGAACGAACCGGCGCGCGCAGGTCACGGTCACGACCGGGTCCTCCCCGGGCATCGTGCTCGGGAACCTGACCTGGCAGGACGGTCCCCGCTCCGCGGTGGAGGAGTTCCTCTTCGACGTGATCGGCCCCCCCACGAACGCCACGATGATCGCCATCACCCCCGGCGGCGCCTCCGCCGAGGTCGACGCGCTGCTCGGTTCGGCGCTCTTGGGCCCCACCTCTCCATCGGCAACGATCGAGCCCTCGGGGACCGCCTTCACCGCCGGGACGACCCAGGTCCCGGGCGCGCAGGCCTCGGTCCACTGGTCGCTGGCCCCGGCGTCCTTCGGGACCCTCTCCAACACGGTCGGGCGCGAGGTGAACGTCTCGTTGACCGGGACCTCGACCCAGGGGTGGCTCAACGCCACCCTCCTCGGACCGGACGGGACCCCGTTCTTCGCCTCCTGGCCGATCTTCACCTATCGGCCCCATCTCGCCTACCTCCAGGACCTCACGGGGCCCTGCGTCGGGAGCTGCTCGATGGGGGTCGCGACGTTCGCGGGCAACAACGCGTTCGTGGGGCTCGCACCCTTCGACCAGATGGGGCGCCCCTTCGGCCAGGTCGTTTGGAGCGGGGCCATCTCGCCGTCGGACCTGGCCCTCCCGCTCTGGACCGGCTGGTCCTCGGGCCCCGGCTCCGAGCTCTTCGAGATCGAGGCCAACGCAACGGCAGGCAACGCGACGTTCACGGCGAGCGCCACCTCCGGCGGCGAGAGCCTCTCCGTCCAGCTCCCCGTCGTGATCGTCCCGTCCTGGCTCAGCGTCCCGCCGCTCGCCGCGACGGGGCTCTTCGCGAACGCCTCCTCGAACGAGGTCGCCCTCAACTGGACCGCGCCCTCGAACTTCGGGTCCGGCCGCTTCCAGAACTACACGATCCAGGTCGTCGAAGGGAACGGGAGCGCGGAGCAGAACCTCTCCGACCCGACGTGGACCTCCTTCCTCTTCTCCCCGGCGCTCCCCGGCACCACCTACCACTTCCGCGTGCGGGCCTGGAACTCCCTCGGGCTCGCGGGGCCCTGGACGCCGTGGATCGTGGCCACCACCTGGCGGGCGCCTCCTCCGGGGTACCCCATCGGTCCCTCGGCGGAAGGCTACGGGGCTACGGTGTTCCTTCTGCCCGTGGCCCTCGCGGCCGCGGCCCTCGTTCCGCTCGTCGGAGAGTTCCGCCGTCAGCGGAAGGCGAGGATCAGCCGTCCGAACACAGCAGCCGCCCCGCCCTCCGCAGCGCCACCGCCAGCACCGCGGGGTCCGGAGGGACCGGGCCACTGAGCAGGCTCAGCGCCCGCTCCTGCTCCTGGTCGATGCGGGCCCACCCCGGGGCGTAGCGCATCGTGCGGGAGCGGACATCCAGCGACGCGGGAGGCGCGCTCGCGGCCTGCGCGAGTGTCGCTTCCAGGTGCTTGCAGGTCCCGAGCCCGCGGGTGAGGAAGTCGAGGCAGCTGCACTGCGCCCCCTGACGGTCGGGGAACGCCGGCACGAGCACGCGGTAGGTCTGCCCGCTGCCGCTCTCGATGGTCCAGGCCGGGACGCCCAACGGGGTCGGGGCGTAGTTGACGCGGAACTTCTCGAGGGCCGCGCGAGCCTTT
>JAKATE010000220.1 GCA_021828085.1 Thermoplasmata archaeon
TAGATGGAGTGGTGGCCCGTGAGACGGACCCCTACACCGCCGCGGACCGGGCCTTCCACGAGCTGAGGCGCCGGCTTTAGGCCTCGGCCGGATCGACCACGCGGAACGCGGAGGACACCTCCCTCGATGAACCTCTGGGCGCTCCTCCTCATCATCGTCATCCTTCTCGCGATGTACTTCATGCTCGGCTCCTTCCTCTGGGGGGCGGGCTACCAACCGACGCCCGCCTCGGTCGTGCGCCGGATGATGGGCATGGCCCGCATCGGTCCGAAGGACCGCGTCTACGACCTCGGCGCGGGGACCGGCGCCCTCGTCTTCGCGGCCCTGGATGAAGGGGCCGCGTCCGTGGTTGGGCTCGAGATCGAGCCCCTGCGCGCCCTCATCCTCCGGTGGCGGCGGGGACGGCACGCACGCGGGGACCGGCTCGAGCTCCGCCGGGAGGACCTCTTCAAGACCGACCTGCGCGAGGCCACCGTCATCCTGGCCTTCCTCTGGCCCGGGGCGATGCGACGCTTGGACGAGAAGTTCCGCGCCGAGCTCCGCCCGGGGACCCGGGTCATCAGTTACTGGCACCCGCTCGAGGGATGGAAGGCCTTCGAGGAGGACCGGAAGATGCGGGTCTACGGCTACGAGGTGCCTTCCTCGCTCCCCTCGGACGGAACCTCCGCCTGATCGGGAGTCGCGGACGCACCCTCTTCCGGTTCGGTCTCCTTCAGCGGAGCCTTCTCCTCCTCGCCTTCGGGAGCGGAGGGTTCCTCCGCGGCGACCTCCTCCGATCCCTTGGACGACCGCTTGGCGGAGGTCCCCGAGGTCTTGGGGCGGGAAGAACGGCGTTGGGGGGTCTCGGCGGTCCCGAGGAAGAGTCCACCCAGCGTGAAGAGGACTCCGAGGACGAGGACCACGAACCCCACCTGCCCGTTGGTGGTCCGCAGGGAGATGTTGGCGTCCGGCCCGTTGGTGCCGATGGCAATCCAGTCGCCGTTCTGGGCGGAGAACGAGAGGGTGCCGGAGGTCCCCGTGCCGCTCGCGACGGTGCGGTTGGACGGGCATATCGCAGCGGCCGCACCGCTGGGTTCGTTGCCCCCGCAATCGATCGCGGTGATGTGGGCGCCCTGCGAGGAGGTCCACGGGACCTGGAGGAACTGGGGGAGCACGAGCGAGTGGACCTGGAAGTAGGCGACGGTGGACCCGTTCACCATCTTGGCTCCGGAGGGCACCGGGAAGATCGGGGCGAGGGACACGAAGGCGCCCAGAAGGAGGCAGGTGACCCCGACGGCCAGCATCCCCCGCTTCACGCTCTCCCCTATCCTCGGGACCGAGACCGGCTAAATAGGCCTGCCGAACAGAATGTCCCCGCGCGGAAGGGGCCGCTGCCCCCAGGAAGCGTCGCGAGCGATGGGGAGCCCTCGGAAGGAAGGCGCAGCGTACCGTGGGTGTCCACAGGTGGCTCTTCCCCGGTGGGGGGGGGCGGGAGGTCCCGTGTCCGCGCTTCAGGCCGAGGGAGCGGGCGTCGGCGCGGGCTCCTTGGAGGCGGCCGACGCGTCCTTCGCCTCGGTCTCCTTCTTCTTCTCCGCCGCGGGCGGGGTCTTGTGCTCCTCGACGAAGACGACGAGGGTCGACTTCAGCCGCTCGCGGACGTCCCCCACGACGGCGGCCTTGGAAGCCAGCCAGTTGACATCGAACAGCGAGCGGTCCGACAGGTGGACCGTGACCGTCTGGCCCTTGATCTCCACGCCGAAGTCCTTGTGGCGTCCGTAGTCCATCTCGAGGATCGCCCGGACGACCTGCTCGGGGTCCGTGACCTTCTCGACGACCCGGAACTTCCAGACGGCCTTGCGCCCGGCGTGGGTGCGGTTGAAGTCCACGCGGACCCGACCGGCGGTCAGGCTCGAGACGCGGCCCTGGCGGCCGCGGATGGTCAGGGCCGTCCCGATGTCCAGGTGCGCGTCGTCCTTGCGCATCTCGGGCAGCCGGAGGATCTCGTTCATGGAGATGAGTTCGATGAGCTTGGGGTCGCGCTCCCCGAAGGCCTCGGTCGCGGCGAACTCCTTGGAGATGGTCTCGCCGACCTTGGCCCCCTCGATGGAGGCCTCGACCTTGCCGGGAGAGGTGGGGAAGATGGTCCGGAAGAGCTCGCGCCCGACGATGTAGGGCTGCGGTCCCCAGGTCATGCCCTTGGGCGACTCTCCACCCAGGGCGCCCTTGGCCACGGATTCCTCCGTGCACGCCACGAGCTCCTTCTTGGCGCCGCCCTCGGCCCAAAGCTCAAAGTCGAGTCGGACCAGGTCACCCTTCTGAACGGTGCCTCCCGTCGAAGGCGTCTCCGTCATGGCGGCGGGGCGACCCCCGACCTAACTTAAGGGTTCCCCAGGTGTCGAGCTTCCCTCGAGGTCCCGGAGGCCCCATCCTCCCTCCGCCCTTCCCCACGAGGGCGCGCAGGGCCGAGGGGTCGTCCTCGAAGGGTGTCCCCGGGCCCTTCAGGACCTCTGCTTCGAGGTCGGTGGGGGGGCCGCCGGGAGGTTCTTGCGGCCGCTCCAGCCGTAGCTGAGGAACCCCCGGAAGGCGCCCCAGAGGGTTGCCCAGCGTCGAAGGATCTCCAGAGGTCGGAACCGGGAACCGGGGTAGGTCCTCTCCCAGACCAGTCCCTGCACCATCAGGTAGAGGGTCAGGAAGAGCAGGGCCCACCAACCCAGGAGGACGAGCGCCTCCCCGAAGACCACGGCCCGCGGGTCCAATAACAACAGGAGCCCCCAGAGGAGGAGCCCGGTCACGATCAGGGCCGGGCCGAGGATGTAGGGGAACACCCGACCGGTGCTCGCCTCGTAGGTGCTCCCGATCCTCCGCCAGAGCACGTACCCTCCGGTGGCGTAGGTGGACTGCTTGCGGAGGAGGCTCAAGATCGTGATGTCGCTGAAATCGTGGTCCACGATGGCGGAGGGGACGTAGACGCCCTTCCAGCCGGCGCGCAGCGCGCGCACGGCCATGTCCTGGTCCTCGCTCGCCGCCCGGGGGAAGAGCGTCGTGTCGAGCTTGCCCACCTTCTGGAAGACCCGGCGTC
>JAKATE010000221.1 GCA_021828085.1 Thermoplasmata archaeon
ACTCCTCCCAGGAGAGCGACCTCAGCGTCACCTTCGGGTCCACCTCGAGCGCCCGACGGAGGTCCTCCGCGCGGAGGACCCCCGGAGGGGGGCCGGGCTCCCAGTGATCGCCCACCTGGCGCGCCCCGCACATCGGACAGACCACCAAGGAGACGCGGCCGGGGAGCCGGAGGGGAGGGTGGGCCTCGATCCAGCAACGGACGCAGAGGGCTCCCACCATCGGCCGGTCGGTGGAGCCGCAGCGTACGCAGAAGGCTGCCGCTCCCTCCTCCTCTTCCATGGTTCCCTCCCGCGTTCCCTCGAGTCCCCGGCCGGGTTAAGCGGCTTTCCCGAGAAGGGCTTCCGGGTCAGGGGACCTGGAAGATCTCGGCGTGCGGTATGCCCGCGAGCTCCCCGATCCCGTCGGGAGCGAGGAGGCCGGCGTCCTGGGCCCAGGTCACGGTCCTCTGGCCGAGGAGGTTCACGATCGTCCCGTTGCTGACGTGGCGAAGGAACTCCTCGCGTGTGACCGCGATGCTCCCGTAGAAGGAGGCGGAGATGCGGATGCTCCTCTGGCCGAGCCGGACGTCCGTCTCCACCAGCTCCGCGTCACAGGCGGCGACCACGACCTCCCCTCTCACGCGGTGCACCCGAAGGACGACCTGGCCCTCGGCTCCATCGGAGGTGCCCGCGTCTTTGCCGTTCACGTCAACGCTCCTCCGCGCGAGCGCCTTAAAGTCTCCCGGTCCGGTCGTGGCCTCCGAGAGGGTGAGGGAGCCCCCGGGGGGCTCCTGCGAGGGTGGCCCCCCGGCTGGGGAGTGCCGGGGGGCGCCGGGTGACCGACCCCCTACTCCTTCTTCTCTTCCGAGGAACTGGAGTAGCCCTTCTTCACACCGTGGGCAAAGCCCTTCGCGCCGCCGATGAGCCCCCGGGCGACCTTTCCGGCCACCACCCCGGTCCCTTCGACCACGGCCCCCGCCCCTTGGGCCGTCTTCTGGCCGAGAGTGACCTCCCGACCACAGCTCGCGCAGCGCGTCGCCCCTTCTGGAAGTTCCGTCCCGCAGCCTTCGCACTTCATGGTGGGCCTCCCTTCGGCGACCGGAGGGGGGGTTAAAACCCCTTGTCCAGCCTCCGGACCCCCCCGTTTCGCGACCCCTCCCTCCCCCTTATCCACCCCCCGTGGGGTCTCCCCGATCATGATCGCCCTGGCCGATTTCGCCGTCTCCGTCTCCAACGCCGAAGCCTCCGCGCAATGGTGGACCGAGAAGCTCGGTTTCAAGACCCGGACGCTCACCGGCAGCGAGCATGCCGTCCTGGTCGCCCCCCCGGGACAGCCATTCCTGCTCCACCTGTGCGAGGGTTTCGAGCCGGTCTCCCCGGGGAACACCGGCATCGCCTTTGTGACCGACGAGATCGAGACCTTGGTCCCCCGCCTCCAGGCGGCGGGCGTGAGCTTCCCGGAGCCTCTGAGGAAGACGTCGTTCGGGGGATCGGCGAAGTTCGCCGACCCGGACGGGAATGTCTTCTGGCTCATCGGGGCCCCCCGGGAGTTCATCGAGACCGAGACCCGGCGGCTCGCCGAACAGGGACCCTCTCCCCGCTCCCGCAGGACGACACGGCCGTCCACGCGCTCCCGCGCGCGCTGAGCCTTCCGGCCGTCCCTCAGCCCGCCATCCGGTAGAAGCCGGCCCGCGGGCTGTAGATCTCGTTGATCCGGACGAGCTCCCCGATGAGGCGTTCCACGGAGGCCTCCGGGATCCCCCGCTCCTTCGCCTTCGCCTGGGCCTCGTCGAGCTGGAAGCCCTGCGGCCGCGAGACCTGGAGCTCGGAGAGGACCTGCCGCAGGCGCACGAGCTGGTCGCGCTGGCTCGCCCCGACCCCCGTGTAGAGGGTGTCGATGTCGAGCCGCCCCTCCACCGAGGCGACCTTCTGCAGGAAGTGGTTGACGACCTGGACCGCGCGCTCGGCGTCCTCCCGGCCCGCCACCGCCGAGAGGCGCGAGCGGGCGGAGGCCTCGGTGAGCCGGATGAGCGCCTCGAGCTGCCGGGGGGTCACGGGGATCGGGCGCGGTGCCTCGTCCTCGCTCTCCCGGAGGGCGAGCTTGCGGGTCTCGGTGTAGAACTCCTTGAGCCGGTCGTACGCCTCCCGGTTCATCTTCGGGTGGACCGACTGGCGGGCGTAGGCGATGTACTTGCGCAGGAACTCCTGGGTGAAGAGCCCCCCCTCGAGGACGCCGGCGACCGGGGCGCTCTCCCCCCGGTGCGCCTCCCGGTCCTCCGCCCGCTGGTGCTGCGTGAGGATCGCTTCCGCGAGGCTGCGGTCGCGGTCCTGGTCGGGGATGTCTTGGATGACCAGGATGATGTCGAAACGGCTGAGCAGGGTGGGGGGGAGGTTGAACTGCCGCTGCGGCTCCTCGTTGGGGACGAAGCGCCCGAGCTTCGGGTTCGCCGCGGCCAGGACCGGGCAGCGCGCCCGGAGGGTGACGGTGATCCCCGCCTTCGCCACGGAGACGGTCTGCTGCTCCATCGCCTCGTGCATGCTCGAGCGGTCGGACTCGGACATCTTGTCCATCTCGTCGATGCAGAGCATCCCGCCGTCGGCGAGGACCATGGCCCCCGCCTCGAGCACCCAGCGGCCACCGGCGAAATCGTCCCGCACCGCCGCGGCGGTGAGCCCGGCCGCGGTGGCCCCCTTGCCGCTGGTGTAGAGCCCGCGCGGGGCGGTGTCCGCCACGTAGCGCAAGAGCTGGCTCTTCGCCACCCCCGGGTCCCCCACCATCAGGATGTGCACGTCGCCGCGGACGCGCACCCCGTCGGGAAGGTACTTCGCCACCCCCCCGAAGAGCTGCAGACCGATGGCCTGCTTCTCCGCCTCCATCCCGGCGATGCTCGGGGCGATGGAGGCGACGATCCTGGGGAAGACGGAAGGGTCCCCCCGGAGCGCCTCGATGGCCTGCCTCTCCTCGTCGGAGATCTCGATCTCGAGGTACTCGCGGTCCTGGCGCTCCAGGCTGCTGGCGACGAGGACGGTGTCGATGACCGTGAGGGTGGCCGGGCTTCCGCGCCCG
>JAKATE010000222.1 GCA_021828085.1 Thermoplasmata archaeon
GTCGCCTAGACGCGCTCTCTCGAAGAGTTGCGGACGCGGCGCATCGCTCTGACGGAGGGCCACGCCGTCCGCGCGAGATAATTCGTACGAAAAAGTCCGGGTCCGGTGCCTCAAGTCGGCCCGGTGGTCGGCAGGCTTATCTTCGCGGAAGCTGGTCGGAAGCTCGGATGTTGGTGGAAGCTGACGTTCGCACGTTCCTGTCGGGCGAGGAGAAATTCCAGCACTGCCTGCAGTGCGGGAAGGAACTCGTCGTGCTTCCCGACGACCGGCGACACGGACTCTGTTTCGACTGCTCCACCCCTCTAGGGCCCCTCTCGAGCGACTGCCCCAGCTGCGGATACTGGCTGGAAGTGGACCTGCGGCCCACGCCCTGCCCCAAATGCGGGTCGTCGGTGTCCGGCTGGTAGGCCAGGCAAGGCCCGGACGCTCCGTCCGCCCCTCGGCCGCTTCGCGCTAGGGTTATCTCGGGGCTCCTATCCGCTCCTCGGGGCTGCCGAGGTGGCTCAGACCGGTACGGCGCGAGCCTGGAAAGCTCGTGGTGGATCTCCACCTCGGGAGTTCAAAGACCGACGGGGACCACCCCCGTCGATGGAGAGTCTCCCCCTCGGCGCTCCCCTCCCTTCCCGAGAACCTGCCCGCCAGCCGACACGAGTCCCCGAATGAACGTCACCGAGGAGCGCTCGTCCTCCGCCCTCTCCGAGGCGCGGACGCTGCTTCGGCGCGGACCGGAGGGCGGGACCCTCACGCCCTTCTGCCGCTGGCTGCGTAAGGACTTCGAGCAGTACAACTGGGTGGGGATCTACCTTCTCCAGGGCGACCAGCTCTTCCTCGCCGCGTGGGATGGGGAGCATGCGACGGAGCACACCACCATCCCCCTCGCCAAGGGCATCTGCGGGATGGCCGCCAGGGAGCGGAGGACGGTCAACGTGGAGGACGTCCAGGAGCGGACGGAGTACCTCGCCTGCTTCCTCGACACCCGGAGCGAGATCGTCGTGCCGATCATGGACGGTCCCACCTGTCTCGGGGAGATCGACATCGATGGGAAGCGGAGGGGGGCCTACGACGCTTCCGACGAGCGTCTCCTCGAAGCGCTCGCGAAGGAGCTGGTCCCGCACGCCCGCGCGTTGCTCAAGCGTGGGCCTTCGAAAGCCTGAGCAGCCGCTCCTGGATCGTCCGTAGGGCCTCCCGGCGGAGCTCCGGGCCGCTCACCGCGTCCGCGACCTTCTCCAGGGTCCTTCTCTCCTCCTTTCGTAGCCGGAGGGCCTCCCGGCGCACGCGGGTGAGGGCACGCGTGAGCTCGTCGACGAGCGGGAGCTGGGCCACCTTCGCGGTGCGGGAGAGCGGGTTGAGGTCCACCGCGATGACGAACTTCCCCGCCTGGACGAGGGCCCCCGCCCTGTCTCCGTCCTCCAGGGGAACGAGCACCACGTCGGCGCGGAGGATGCCCCGGGGGTCGACCCAGCTCCGGTCCGAGGCGAGTCCCCGCAGACGGGCGGTGGGGCGCACACCTAGCACGGTCTTCACACCGGCTGCTCGGAGCTCCCCCGCGACCAGCTCTGCGCGGCGAGGGGTTCGATGGAACAGGTTCACCTCGACCTGGAGGTGAGGGATGGCCCGAGCGACCGAGGCGACTTCTCGGGAGGCGAGGGCGGCGACGTTGCCGTTCACCGACAGGACCGGGTGCTTGGCCAGCAGGAGCTTCGCTGCGGCAGCCCTCTCGGCCCGCGCCGCGGAGGGGGAGGTCCGCTCCCCGAGGAGGTAGTCGAAGGCCTCTCCCCGTCCGTGGGCCATGAGCCCCTCGGGGACGACCAGGCCCCGCTGCATCTGCTCCGCGAGCCCGGCGCGGACGACCAGGCTACGGTAGCGCGGGTGCGATCGAGGGATGACGGTCAAGTCGATCGCTCCCGGGTAGTCGCGGGAGCAAAAGAGCGTGCCCTCGCTGCCGAAGGGGGCCTCTCCGCCCGCACGGGAGGGCGCACGCCCCCGCGCACCGGCGGGCGGAGGTCAGAAGCCGGTTCCCACTCGGGGGGCCCCACGGGCAACTCCCTTCCCCAGACCGCGCCTCCGGGCCTCACGTGAAGGGCGCGTCCGAGGCAGAGCACTCCGGCTCTCCTGGCACGTTCCACGGCCCGGGCAAAGGGCGCGTCCATGGCCCCGTACGGGCGGACCTCCCGGACGTCATCGCGCTGGACCAGGAAGAGGAGCGCCGCCCGGCCCCCGCCGCGGACGAGGCGGGCCAACGCCTCCACGTGCGCCGTTCCCCGGAGGGTGGGGGCATCGGGGAAGAGGGCGGTCGAGCCTTCCTTCAGGTTCGAGCTCTTGACCTCCAGGAGCGCGCTCGGACGCGTCCCCTTCCCCACCGCTCCGAGGACCGCGTGGTCGAACCGGTGGTGTCCCCAGACCACCTCGCTCCTCCATCCTCCCCAATCCGCGACGGGTCCCAGGTCCCCTCGTAGGAGGGCCTGGTCCACGATCGGACGTGCGGCCCCCGTGTCGACCGAGACCAACACACGCCGATTGTCAGGCGCCTCGACGTTCACCAACGTCCAGGCGGTCTTCCGCTCGGGCGCGTGGGCGCGGCGAAGGCGGTCCGGGGATAGCCCGACGATGTGGCCGAAGGTCCCCGTCGCTGGGAGGAGCTCCCTCAGTCGTCCCGGGTTCGGCACATGGGCCGCGACCTTACCAAGCTCCGGATCAAGGACGATAGCGAGGTAGCGGTTCGGGCGCTCCAGGAAGCGGACCCTGCGGACCTCTCCCGGGTACCTCAGGGTCGGCGGCCCGGTGGTCATGACGGTCCCTCCTCGCTCCGTGGGGAGAGGGCGACGTGCCAGAACCCAATGCCGCCTCCTACGACCGCTGCGGGGCCAAGCACGCTCTCGGTCCTGGGCCATCCTTGCCTCCCTCGGGCGGACTCCACCGACGAAGTGGCCACGCGAATCCTCATAGACCCCGGGACCCCTGGCCACTTCCCCCTGTGAAGACAAGAGGGTCAGCGGAACGGGCCACGCGGTCCGTGGTGACGAAAGTCGCACGTCAAGAGATCGGA
>JAKATE010000036.1 GCA_021828085.1 Thermoplasmata archaeon
CCGATCTCTCGGCCGCTCCGTACCCTGGGAGGGAGGAGCCGTGGCAGGCTACGACGTGGTCGTCGTGGGAGCCGGGCCGGCCGGGAGCTCGGCCGCCCGCTTCGCTGCGCTGGGTGGGGCGAGGACGCTCCTTTTGGACCGGCGGGAGGAGATCGGGCAGCCCGTGCAGTGCGGGGAGTTCCTCCCGTCGCTGGAGGAGCTCGACGACATCTTCCCGGACCACGAGGCGTTCGAGGAGGTCTATCAGATCCCTCCGGAGAGCGTGCTCCGCTCCACGAGCCAGATGAGCGTTTTCGACCCGCGGGGCCGCGAGTACTCCTTCCGGGTGGAGGGTTGTTCCGTGGCCCGTCGCTCCTTCGACAAGGTCCTCGCGCTGAGGGCGGAGGCGGCCGGGGCGGAGCTGCGCTATCCGGCGGGCGTCGTGGACTTCTCCCCCGGGGAGCTCACCCTCGCCTCGGGGGAACGCCTCTCGGCCAAGGTCGTCGTCGCCGCCGACGGGCCGCTCTCGAGGATCGGGAGGGCGGTGGGATTCCCCCCGGCCCCCGAGCTCTACCGCATGGTCACGGGCACCTCGCAGGGGTCCTTCCCCGACCGCGTCGAGCTCTACTTCGGCCGCGTCGCCCCAGGGGGGTACGCCTGGGTGATCCCCAAGGACGGGGAGGCGAACGTCGGGCTCGGCGTGAGCGCGGTTCCGCCCGGAGAGAGCCTCTCCTCGCTCCTCGAGCGCTTCGCCGCGCACCGCGGCCTGAGCCCCCCGCGGGAGCTCACCCGCTGGTGGGTGCCCCTGGGACCGCCGCCCTCCTCGGCGGTCCGGTCCGGGGTGCTCTTCTGCGGGGACGCCGCCCACCTGGTCATGGCCACGAACGGCGGAGGGATCCCGACGGCCATGGTGTCCGGAATGGACGCGGGGAAGATCGCCGCCCTCCACGTGCGCGAGGGGGCGCCGCTCTCCCTCTACGACAAGCTCTGGAGACGGCACTTGTACGCCCCGCTCGACCAGGGCTACCGGATCAAGCGTTGGGGGGACCGGGTGGTCTTCCACGACACCCTGCTTTCCCTGGGCATGGCTTATCTGGGTGCGCGGGGGATGGACTCGGTCATCCGCATGCGTAGACCTCGGCGGCTGCTCGGGAGGGCCTCGTGACCGCCCCGTCCCTCGACTCGGCCGTCCAGTCCTGGGTCTCCGCCGTGCTCACCGACGAGCCCTCTCCCTCGCTGAGTTCCCTCCTTCCCGAGCTCGCGCAGGACCTCTCGGACATCGAGGAGCACATCGTGAGCAGCCTGCGCTGCCCGTATCCCTTCCTCGCCGAGGCGGCCACCTACGCCACGGCGACGGGGGGGAAGCGGCTGCGCGCGCTCCTCATGGCGGTCGCCTTCCGCGCCCTGGGGGCCACCGACACCGCCCCCATCCAGCCCCTGGCGGCCGCCATCCAGCTCATCCACACCGCCACGCTGGTCCACGACGACGTCATCGACCACGCCGAACTCCGTCGGGGGAAGCCGTCGGTCCCCCGGGCCTTCGGGCTCCCCGGGGCCGTGGTGGGGGGGGACTACCTGTTCGTCCGCGCCTTCCAGCTGGCGGCGCGCTACACTCCGACGATCATCCTGCGCTGCGGGGAGGCCTGCGCCGACCTCGCCCAGGGGGAGATGATGCAGGAGAACAGCCGCTTCGACCTCACCGTGGGGCGGGAGCGCTACCTCAAGATCGTCACGTTGAAGACCGCGAGCATCGTCTCCGCCGGGCTTGCGTGCACGGCCATGGTGCGCGAGGAGCCCTCGCGCGTGGACGACCTCGCCGAGTACGGCGAGGCGGTGGGAATCGCCTTCCAGATCCAGGACGACCTCCTCGACGTCTACGGCGACCCGGACCAGACCGGCAAGCCCCTCTACAGCGATTACCGGGAGGGCATCCCCACGCTCCTCTCCGCCGACGCCCACGCGGAGCTCACGGGCCGTGAGCGGACCGAGTTCGAGCGGCTCTTCGCCCTCCGGCGCAAGGGACCGGCCGACCTTATGCGCCTCCGGGAGCTCACCGACACGACCACGGCCCGCTTGCGCGCCGAGCGCGAGGCCATCCGCCAGGTGGAGCGCGGGCTCGGAGGGCTCCGGGGCCTCCCCCGGGGGCCGTACCGAGATCTCCTGGAGCGCATCGCGAAGGGGGTCATCGCGCGCCGGTACTGAGGGCTCGGTCGGCCCGGGACCAACTCTCTTAAGCCGAGTCGGACGATTATCTTCCTGGGTCCGGAGACCCCTTCGAGGATGACGGTACGGCCACCCTTGGCGGACCCCCGGGGGGCCGAGGGGCCCGCGGGCCCCCCAATGTCCGGCGGGGTCTTCCACGCCCCCCCGCGCAGGCGGCCCTACGGTGTGGCCGTCATCGCCGTCATCTCGGGGGTACTGGGGTTCGCGGGGGTGGTGCTCGGGCTGCTCGCCCTGCTGAACCCGCTCGCGGACCTCGGACCGGCCTCCCAGATGGTCGGCTACGTGAGCACCCGGGTGATCCCGCTCACGACGCTGGTGGCGGCCGGCCTCGCCCTCGTGGGCATCCTCGTCTACAGTGTCGCCCGAGGGCTCTGGAGGGGTGAGCGCTGGTCGTGGATGATGGGGATCGGCCTGGTCTTCCTGGCCGAGGCGGTGCTCTTCTTCTACCTCGTCCCCTTCACCTACCTGTTCTTCCTCCTGCTGGTGGTCTTCGTGTACCTCATCGCGGTCCGGGACTGGTTCGTCTAGGAGGGCGCTCCTGTCCCGGCTCCGGCTGACCCTGGTGGAGGACGCCCCCCGGCGGGGCGACCTGCCTGCGAACGTGGAGCGGGTGGAGAGGACGCTCGCCTCGCTCCCGAAGAGCGACCTGGTCGTCTTCCCCGAGCTGTTCCTGAGCGGCTACCGCGTCGGGGACCGCCTGGCCCGGCTCGCCCTCCACCCCGGTTCCCCCGAGCTGCGGGGCCTCTCCTCAGCGGCAGAGAGCCACGGGGGCTGGGTCGTGGTGGGGACGCCCTGGAGGCTCTCCGAGCGCCCCGGGGAGGTCCTCAACGTTGCCCTGGCCCTGGGACCGAAGGGGGAAAGGGGGGTCCAGGGGAAGCGTTACCTGCCCAACTTCGGGCCCTTCGAGGAGGGGATCCACCTCTCCCCGGTCGGCCGCTCCGACCCCCTGAGCCTCCTGGGGGGCTCGATCGGCTGGCAGATCTGCTATGACACCTTCTTCCCCGAGGTGAGCCGCGACCTTGCCCTCGGGGGGGCCCAGGCGATCGGCGTGCTCTCCGCCTCCCCGGTGACCTCCCGGGCCCTCTTCGAGAAGCTCCTCCCGGCGCGCGCCATCGAGAACGGTCTCCCCGTGGCCTTCTGCAACCGGACCGGGGTGGAGGATGGCATGGTATTCGCCGGAGGCTCCGGGCTCTGGGACGTCCGCGGGGAGCGGGTCCCTCCCGTGGAGGAGCGGACTACCGGCGAGACCCGCTGGCTTAGCTACACCCTGGACCTGGAGGAGGCCGCCCGGTGGCGGCCCTTCCGACCCGTGCTCCGCGACCTGTCGACCTGACCGGCCCCGCCGACGGGGTCCGGCGGTCTCAATGGGTCGAGCCCTCGTCCGCGGGGGTTCCCTCGGGGCTCCCCCGGTGCTTCCGAACGTGGGTCTGGAGCCCTTCATGCGCCTCGCGCAGCGCCTTCCGGGCCTCCGAGCGCTGACCCTCCAGCGCCTCGATCTGGGCCTCGTGGACCTGCAGGGTCTGGGCATGCTGGAGCAGTTCGCTCTCCCGACCCTCGAGGGCGCTCCGGCGCTTCTCGAGCTCCTCGCGCTGCTGCCTCAGCGCGGCCTCGTGCTGGGCAAGGTCCCGCTCGCGTCCCTGAACGGTGGCCTCCCGGTCGCGGAGGGAGTGCGACAGGGCCTCGAGCTCGGTGGCCCGTCGGGCCTGGCGCTCCTCGGTGTCCCGGACCAGGTTCTCCCGGCGGTGGAACTCCGTCTCGTGCTGGACCAGCACCCCTTCCCGTTCGTTGAGCTCGCTCTCCTTCTGGGCGAGGGCCTGGTGGTTGGCCTTCTGGTTGCGCTCCACGGCATCGAGCCGCGCGTGCCGCTCCTGGATCTCGGTGAGCTGGGTCTGGGCCTGGGTCGCCAGGGCCTCGGCCTCCGTACGGTGGCGATGGAGCTCCTCTTCCTGGTTGCGTTTGAGCTCGGCCCAGCCTTCCTCCTGGGCGAGGATGTGCGCCTCCCGGTCCCGGAGCACCTCCTCGTCGTTCCTGAGCTTCTCCTCCCGGGCCACGAGCATCTTCAGGCGCTCCCGGGCGGCCACCTCCCGCTTCTCGAGGTCCTCCCGGAGGCGGCTCAACTCCTCCTCCTGCTGTTGGAGGGCCTGGGAGCGGGCGGCGGGGTCCGACCCGGGAGGCAGGGCCGGGGCCACGGCGAGGACCGCCTCCTTCGCCTGGAGCTCGGATTCGCGGGTGGAGAGGTCCTTCTCCCTCGCGTCCAGGGCCCTGCGACGCTCGTCCTGGGAGGACTGCTGGGTGGTCAGCCGCTCCGCGCTCTCGTTGAGCTCCGCTTCCCGACGGGCGAGCTGGCTCTCCCGCTCGCGCAGGGCGGTCTCCCGTTCCTGGCGGGTGCGCTCGGCATCGTCGAGCGCGCCCTGACGCCGGGAGAGCTCCTCCTCCCGGTCCTTGAGGGCGAGCTCCCGGGCGTCCAGCTCCTGCGCCCGGAGCTGCTCCGGGGAGGGTCCGCTCGGGGCCTCCGGAGGATGGACATCGAGAGCGGGGTCGCCCTCCTCCCCCCGGGAGGGGGGTTCCGTGGGGGGCGAGGGTTCCTCGGAAGGGTTCCCCGCCTGGAGCTGATCGAGCTCCGAAGTTGCCTCCTCGCCCAGGGAGGCGTCGGACGGGGTCGGCTCGCTCTCCGGAACCTGGGCCCGCGTCGCCTGCGGCTCCGAAGGGGGTGAGGGGGGGCGTACCGCGGAAGCCGAGCCCGGGTCAGTCGGTGGGTTCACCGCCGAGACCCCCTGGGAGGTGAGGCGTACCTGGAAGTCGCCCGGACCGAGGAGGTCCATCTCGATGAGGCCCTGCTTCTGGAGTTGCTGGAGGGCCCGCTGAAGCTCGAAGTAGGAGACCCCTCCCAGATGCCGACGGACGTTCCGGAGGTAGTCCTCCCGGGTCACGGCGCTCCGACCCCCGCGAGAGGACCGGGCCGTGAAAAGGAGGATCGCCTCGTAGAGGTTGAAAGGTGAGCCGCTCGCGCCTTTTGGAGAAGAGGGGGTCGAGGTCAACGACAGCGCCTCGGGAGTACTATCATGGGGGCTCCTCCAACATAAGCGTTGGCCGTGTGCGGGCGACACTCGGCTCCCGGAAATAGTGTTCCTTCAGGGAGAGGCCACGCATCGGGCCCTAGCGGGAGCGTTTGAGGGTCCCGGGGCCCCGCCGGGGCGACCCCGCGCCTCGCTGGTCGAACCCGGCTGCTCACCCGGCCAAGGGGGAAGGGAGGGGAGTGAAGGAGCTTGAGGGAAGGTGAAGAATGGACGCGGTGGGATTTGAACCCACGGCCTCCGCTTTGCGAAAGCGGCGATCTTCCGCTGATCTACGCGCCCAGACCCGCAAGGCGCACGGGAACCGGCACTTAAGTATTGACAGCGCAGAGCGGGAAGGACGGGGCCACCCCCCTGCTCAGGGCCCCTAAGCACCGCAGGCTTCGACGGCCGCCAGCAAAGCGGTGGAGGTCTTGGGGGGCCCCGCGCGGAGGGTCTCGGAAGCCGCCGGGACCGAGGTCCCCGCGGGCGGAACCGCGATGGGGGGGGAGGGGCGGACCGGACGCGTCCGCAAGGGGGCCACCATGTGCTCGTTGGCGTCGTAGCGGAAGAGGCCCGTGTACCTCCCCCAGGTGATCACCTGCGAGACCGTCTCGGCCGGCGCGTTGGTGAAGGAGATGAGCTGGCTGAGGTCCTCCTCGCTGAGCATCCGGTCGGGGGCGGACTCCATGGCCCGGAGGATCGAGCGGAAGAGCGTGGTCTTCTTCAGCAGCTCCCGCAACTGGGTCTTGCGCTCCCGGATCGTGGCCCCGATGAGCTTGCGGCCCTCCGGGGTGAAGGTGAGCCGCCCGTCCGAGACGGTGGCGAGACCGAGCCCCTCGGCGAACTCCACGGAGGGGAGGATCTCGTCGACCTCCAGGTCCAGATCATCGGCCAGCTGGGCGATCTCCTGGGACCCTTTGTGGGTGTTCAGGAGTACGAGGAGCCCCAGCATCTCGCTCGGGGAGCACTTCGGATACAGAGTGGGCACGTTCGGAGTCCGTTGGGAGGTCCTCCGACCGGGAAGGCCATCTTAAGGGTTGCCCTGAGTGCAGGGGGGAGGCAGTTTGGCCAAAGCCTTAAGCCAGGTCCCGGGGGCTCAGGCGGCCTGCGGCGTCCCCGGCGCGGGAGAGGGGGTCCCGTGCTCGGTGATCAGGGAGTAGACGTAATCCGTGGTATCGTAGAAAGCCTGGGACTTCCGGTCCCGGGGGCGGGGCAGGTTCACCGGGACCCCGGCCAGGACCCGGGCCGGGCGCGGGGAGAGGACGATGATGCGGTCGGCCATGGCGACCGCCTCCTCGATATTGTGGGTGACCAGCAGGACCGACTCGGGGGGGAGGGTCGGGTCCAGCCAGAGCTGGAGCACCTCCTCGCGGAGACCCTCGGCGGTGAGCGCGTCCAGCGCCGAGAACGGCTCGTCCATCAGGAGGACCGCGGGCTCCACCGCGAGCGCCCGGGCTAGACCGACGCGCTGGCGCATCCCCCCCGAGAGCTCCCGGGGGTAGGCCTCCTCGAAACCGTCCAGGCCGATGACCGAGATGTACCGGTCCACCTGGGCATCCTGCTTCTCCTTGGGCCACCCGCGCGCCTCGAGGCCGAGGGCCACGTTCTCCCGGACATTGAGCCAAGGATAGAGGGCGAAGCTCTGGAAGACCATCGCCATGTCCAGCTGGACCCCCTGCACCGGCTGGCCCCGGAAGCGCAAGCTCCCCTGGTCAGGGCGGTCCAAACCCTGGATGAGGCGCAGGAGGGTCGACTTCCCGGAACCGGAGGGTCCCACGATGGCGAGGAAGTCGTTGTTCGACACCGAGAACTCGACCCCGTCCATGATGCGGACGGGGCCGTGCCGGCCCATGAAGTTCTTCACGAGCCCCTCGACCTCGATCAGCGCCATCGAGCCCTTCCCCCCGCCCGAGAGGCGGGGCAGAGCGGCATAAGCCTATCGAGACCTGCCTTCGCTCAGGCCCCTCGAGCCCCCGGAGGGAGCTGGACGGGGCCCCCCCGGACCGCAGGTCCGCCGCTCAGTCGAACCGGTACCGTTCCGCGGCCTTCCGGTAGAGCGGCTTCCAGACCAACGCGTTGATGGTCAGGACCAACGCGACCATGGAGAGCAGAGCCGTGGCCATGAGCGCGAGGCCTCCCGGGAGGGTCGAGTAGTAGCCAACGTTGATGAGGTCCCCGAGGCCCAGTTGCTGGAGCAGCGGGGGGCCCCCCGAGGGGGCCTGGAGGTATTCGGCGAGGATGAGCGTGTTCCAGCCCCCCCCGAAGGCGGTGATGGAGCCGGTGATGTACGAGGAGAAGATGCCCGGCAGGAGCAGACGGCGGGCGTACTGCTTGCCTTTGAGCCCGAAGGAGCGGCCCGCCTCGTCGAGGTCCGGCGGGAGCGCCCGCAAGCCCGAGTAGAGGTTGAAGAAGAGGTACCAGATCATCCCGGTGACGAGGAAGAGGATGCTCACCCCGGCCGGACCGATGGGGCCGAGCAGGGTGACTAGGAAGAGCGGGAAGAGCGCCGTGGCCGGGAAGGAGGCGATGATCTGGATCGCGGGGAAGCCGTAGCGCGACGCGAAGCGGTGCCGCAACAGATAGATCCCCAGCGGGAGCGCGATGGCGAGCGAGATGGAGTAGGCGGCGAGGAGACGGCCCACGGAGAGGACAGCGGCGAGCGGGATGAGCCCGATCTGGGAGAGGATCCCCCCCGAGATTGGCCCGGTGAAGATCCGGTAGAGGTCCACCCCGATGGTGATGAGGGCCAGCCACGCGGCGACGAGCACGCCGCCGACGAGGGCGTAGTAACCGACGAGCCGGGTCCAGCGCCTCTCCCGCGGGCGAGGGGAGGGACGGAGGCGGCGGCGGGTGGCCATCTGGAGGCTGGCCAGGGGTGCGCGAACCCGGTCCATCCCGCTGAGGAACCCGCGGGCCATCCACGCGGCGGCGCGTCCCCCCACGCGGAGCCCGGGGACCGGCCCCCCGACCCCCTCCCCGCTCGGGACCTGGTCGTAGCGGAAGGTCTCCGCCCAGCTTCCCAGGGGGCGCCAGAGCAACAGGTCCATGGCGATGATGAGCGAGGCGAGCACGATCAGGCCCGCCGCGAGCTCGGGCATGTTCTGGGAGAGGGCGGCGGAGAAGAGCATGCTCCCGATACCGGGGAGGGTGATGTTGATCGAGGGCCCGGTGATGATCTCGGAGGCGACGAGGAAGAACCACCCCCCGGTCCAGGAGAGGATGGAGTTGTACACCAGGCTGTTCACGGTGGCGGGGAAAAGCAGCCGCCGGAGCCGGCGCCAGCCCGAGACGCCGAAGGAGTCCGAGGCCTCCCGCAGGTCCCCCGGGATCCCCTTGATGGACTCGTAGACCCCGAAGGCCATGTTCCAGGACATCGAGGTGAAGATCAGGAAGACGGAGGCGAGGTTGGGCCCGAGGAAGCTCCCCTTCCCCGTGAGCCCGACGAAGAGCACGAGCGCCGCGGGGAAGAAGGCGAGGATCGGGATGGACTGCAGGAGGTCGAGAATGGGCAGGAGGATCCGCTCGTAGCTGCGCCGGGTGGCCGCGAGGAAGCCATAGCCCAGGGCGAAGATCAGCGAAAGGGCGTAGGCCGCGACCATGCGGCCGAAGGAGTAGCTCAGGTACACCGCGGCGGTGGGCAGGTAGGAGCCGACCGCGGGGACTCCCCCGGCGACGGCAGGGATGGCCAGGGGGAGGAGCGCGAGGAGCCAGAGGCGGGTCCGGCGCGCCGGGGACTTTGCGTCGGGCGTGCGCGCCAACTCGCTCCCTCCCTACGCCGACTGGGTTCTCACCGGAGGTGGGGTCTCCAAGGGGGCGAAGCGGGCGAGGAAATGGCGGAGCGTGGGCGGCGCCTCCACCATCCGGAGGCCCCGCACGCTCTGTCGCCGGGCCCAGACCCGACGGATGGTCTCCGCCACGTAGGCGAGATGGCTTGCCGTGTAGACCCGGCGGGGGACGGCGAGGCGGACCAGGGACGGGAGGTGCTTCGTCGGCTGATCGGCGACCTCCCCGAACATCACCTCCCCCAGCTCGACCGAGCGCACCCCGCCTTCCCGGTAGAGCTCCACCGAGAGCGCCTGGCCCGGGAGCTCCTCCCCCGAGAGGTGGGGAAAGAAGGCGTGGGCGTTCAGATAGAGCCCGTGCCCTCCCGGGGGGTGGAGGTACGGGATCTCGGGACCGAGGAGGTCGGCGAGGTAGCGGATCTGGGCCACGCGGTGGGCGAGGTAGCGCTCCTCGCTGGCCTCCTGGAGTCCCACGGCGATGGCCTCGAGGTCCCGGCGGGCGAGCCCCCCATAGGTGGAGAAGCCCTCGAAGAGGATGAGCCTCTCCCGCCAGCGCTCGGCGAGCGCGGCGTCCCGGGCGGCAAGGAAGCCGCCCATGTTCACGAGACCGTCCTTCTTCGCGCTCATGTAGACCGCGTCGGCGAGGTCGAAGTAGGCGCGCCCCACCTCCCGGATCGTCATCGAACCGAGGGTGGGGTCCCGTTCGCGGGAGAGGTAGGCGTTCTCCGCCCAGCGGCAGATGTCCAGGACCAGCGGGACCCGGTGGGAGCGGCAGACCTCGGAGACCTTGCGCACGTTCCCGAGGGAGACCGGCTGTCCCCCCCCGGTGTTGTTGGTGATCGTGACGAGGACCAGCGGGACCTTCCCGGCCGGCTCGCGCGCGAGGAGACGCTCGAGGGCCCCCACGTCCAGGTCCCCTTGAACGGGTGCTCGCTATGGAGGTCGAGCGCCTCCGGCACGGGGAGGTCGAGCGCACGGGCGTTCCGGTTGAGCACGTGCGCCCGGGTGGTGTCGAAGTGCATGTTGTTCGGGACGGTGTCGCCCGGGTGGACCAGGCTCTCCATCAGCAGGTGTTCCGCGGCCCTCCCCTGGTGCACCGGCACCACCTCGGTCATCCCGGTGAGCTCGCGCACCACGCGTTCGAAGTGCTCGTAGTTGCGGCTGCCGGCGTAGCTCTCGTCCCCGATCATGAGCGCGGCCCACTGCTGGTCGCTCATGGCCGAGGTGCCGGAATCGGTGAGCAGGTCGATGAAGACCTCCCGCGCCGGGAGCTGGAAGAGGTTGAACCCCGCACGCTCGAGGGCCCGTTCGCGCTCCTCTCGGTCCGGGCGACGGACCATCTCCACCGTCTTGATGCGATACGGCTCGAGGGGGAGAGGGATCTCCGGGTCCGTCATGGCCTCTCGCGGCCGCACGGTCCACGTCCTTATTTAAGGGGGTGCCGAGCCCGACCGCGGCGACCCCTCTCGGTCGGTCCCCACGCAGCAAACCCTTTCGGGAGCCTGCGCCTCGAGAGGGACCGGTGGAGCGTCTCATGTACGGCTCGGAGCGAGGTTCGTCCGGCGGGGGAGAAACGAAGGCCAGCGGAGAAGCTGCGGTGGCGCGCCGTTTCGCGCGCTTCAGCCCCGAGGAGAGCGCGGAGCGCGGACGGTGGGGAATCCCTGAGGATGGTCTCTGCCTCTCCTCCTTCGTGCTGCTCTCTCCGAGAGGCGAGCCGGGGAGGGTGCTCGCCGGGAAGCTCGACCCCGCCGCGGACTGGAGGAGGATCGGGGCCCTCGATGATCAGAGGAAGTTGGCCAACGCCGGCGGCTGGATGCTCCCATCGTGTCACCTGCTCTTCTTCGAGTCCCCCCAGGCGGCCGCGGCCCGGATCGTCGAGGAACAGCTCGGCCTCAAGGGCGTCCAGCTAGGACCCGCGGAGACCTTCTCCGAGGTCTACCGACCGAAGAGACACCCGAACAGCGGCCAGCACTGGGACCTGATCTTCCTCTTCCGGGGAACCCTGGAAAGCTCCGCGCCTCCCCGGCACCCCGTGTGGGAGGAGCTCGCCTTCGTGGAGCCGGCCCGGACCCCCCGAGAGAGGTTCACCCGTTCCCATGACGAGGTGCTCGAGCTCGCCGGGTTCCGGTTCCCCTGAGCTCGACTTGGACAGCTGGAGTGAATCTCCGAGGAGAACGGCGGAGCACCTGTACGCCGGAAGCCTCGACCCCTCGAGGTGAACCGTCTACCCCATCGAGGGGATGAACCGTCCCAGGTTCAGCTTCGAGAACACCAGCGCCCCGCCCCTGTCCATCTGCTCCAGGACCATCCTCGGCGAGCCCTCCAGTCCTCTCACGAGGACCTCGCGGACCCGTTCCAGGAGCTCCGCCAACTTCGGCATCGACAGCTTGAGTTCCCGCGACTCCCCCCTCGAGAGTAGCTGCGGCAGCGGAAGGTGCCCGCCGAAGACCCTAGCCGGACAATAAGGTAGGTGCTATCGGATCCACGCCAGTGATCTCGCTGGCTGGCGAGGTTGAGCGGAGCTTACCTCCTGAGTCCCCGCGGTCGCCAAGGGGAGGGAGGGTGCCGGCTCCCGGGGCGCCGGGCGCGGTTCCTTTATGAGCCGGTCCCTCTCCCGAGCCGGCGTAGCCCCGTAGTGTAGTGGACAATCATGCGAGACTCTGGATCTCGCGACGCAGGTTCGAACGAGCGCCGGCGTCCCCGTTCGGCGCTCCGGGACTCCTGCCGGGGCTACTCTTCCCCTCCCCGGAGGGCTCCTATAGGACCGGTCGTCTTCCGGCTCGGCGGAAAGCGGGGGTACTCAAGCCCGGCCAAACCGGCCATCCTTCGGGAATCCCGGGGCTCAAGAGGCAAGGCTTAGGACCTTGTCGCGCAGGCGTTCGCCGGTTCGAATCCGGCCCCCCGCAGGGCACCGCCGGGAGAGAGCGGCTAAGCCCGGGACCGAATCCCACGCTGGTACCTCGAAACCCCTTTCGGAACCGGAACTCGGAGATGCCGGTAGGGACGGCCGTTTGCGTCGCCTCTGTGTCCGCGAGGATGGGTCTTCTCCTCTCGACCGGGCACAGAACCGGGGCCCGGTCGGATCCCACCCACTTGGGGCAAGGGAAGTGGGCTTCCCCCCTGGCCCCTCGGAGGGACCCGCTGGAACTGCTGCGAGCACTGTCTCCGCCGCAATCGAGACTCCGGTCCTGCCTGAGACGCAGTCCCCCGGGCATCCCCGCGCTCTTTTGGTCTCGTGGCCCTCCCGATCGCCCCGCCGGACGATCCGGCCGAGGGAGGCCCGGTGAAATGACGGAACCGCACAGCGCCCCTATCGGCCCGGTCCGCTGGTCGCAACTCTCCGAGCACCAGGCTCTGGAGGAGCTCGATCGGATCGTGGGCGCCCTTCCCGGGAAGCCCTTCCTCGAGGTCCCCGAGCGGTCGGGCGCCCACGCCTGGCTCTTCGGAGACACCCACGGCGACTGGCCCACCGCCCAGCGGATGCTCGAAGCGGCGCTCCGTTCTGGTGAGGGTCGGGACCGGGCGATCTTCCTGGGGGACTACGTGGACCGCACGCCAACGGAGCTCCCCCAGGGCTCGGTCCTGAACGCCCTCTCGCTCCTCTCGGCCGCCGCGACACTTCCGGACCGGGTGGTCCTGCTCCGGGGCAACCACGAGACGCAGCGACAGATCCCCGGGATCCTCCGGGAGGCCGCCGTGGAGGCTCGTTGCCTCTGGGGGGAACGGACCCCGATGGCGGAGCGGCTGGAGGATGCCTTCGGACGGCTCCCCCTGGCGGCCCAGCTCTCCTCCGGCGTCTACCTGGCCCACGCCGGCTTTCCCCGGACGCGTTCGGCCGCTTCCCTCCCGGAGGAGTTCGCGCGGACCGACGATGGACTGCTCTTCGAAGTGGTCTGGAACGATGTGCTCGGCTCGCCGGTGGCCGGCTCGCGGGGAATCCCGTGCCCGCCCTTCACGGAAGAGGAGGTGGGCGCCTTCCTGCGGGCGATCGGGGCGGAGATCTTCGTCCGGGCCCACGACCCGTACCTCGCGGGCCAGTGGAGCCTGGGAGGGAAGGTGCTGACCCTGCACACGACCCGGGTCTTCCTTTGGGCCGGTCTCTGGAGGGCGTGCGTGCCGCTCTCGGGCAGGGTCGGTCCCGGCGAGGTCCGCCTGGAGCCGGTGGAACCGGCGCCCCTCCCTCCTCCCTCTTCCTAAGGGAAGAACCGGCGCTCGAGCTCGGCGATCTCGCTCGCCTCCCGGACCGAGGCGTACGCCGAGAAGCGTTGCGCGTTCAGCCGCAGGAGCTCGGACCCTCCGGTCCAGCGGGAGAAGAAGCGCTCGGCGGCCGGCGCACCGACGGCGAGGTAGAGCGCGGCCCCCAGCGCCTCTGCGGTGTTGAGCTCGCCGAGGCGGCCGAAGTGCTGGGGGTTGGCGGCCAGGAGGAAGGGGAGTCGCCGCGGCAGCGAGGGGCGGGGAGGGCGCGGAAGTCCCGGCGGGAGCCCCGCCCGGTCGCGCAGCCGGTTCCAGGAGCAGTCCACCGCCAGGATGCCCGCGGAGAGGGCGGAGGCGCGGTCCTCCCGGGTGATCGGGGTGGAGGCATGGGGGTCCAGAACGAGGCAGCCGACCGCGGGCCGGTGGGGATGGCGGAACTCCCGGGCAAGGCCCAGCCGGAGGAGCCTTCGCCCGGTACAGAGCTTGGGGGAGTCCTCGCAGGCGAGCTGGACCCAGAGGGGGGCTTCCGGGGCAGACCGGGCCGGATCAGGCGGAGTCTCGGGCGTACTCGCGGAAGATCCCGTGGATCGTGTGGGTGATGGCGAGGGCCTTCTCGTAGGGGCGCTGCCAGACGTTCCGGCCGAAGATGATGCCGGTCGCCCCGGCCTCCAAGGAGTCCTTGACCTTGGCGATCATGGCCTCGTCGGGCATCTTCTCCCCTCCGGAGACGAGGACGAACGTCCGTCCCGCCGCGCGCACGACGCGGCGGAAGGCCTCCTCGTGGGAGAGGGTGAGCGTGTTGTACGGCGCTGGGGAGTCGCGGTCCTTCTCGCTGGGGACAGGGTAGTTCACCTTCACCACGTCCGCGCCGACCTCCTGGGCCACCCGGGCGGCATACTCCACCGCGTAGGGGGACTCCTTGCCCCCCTTCTTCGCCACCGCCTCCCCGCGGGGGTACGCCCAGACGATCAGCGGCATGCCGAACCGGTCGCACTCCCGGCGCACCTCGCTCGCCTGAGCGATGTCCCGGTCCTGGGCGGGGGACCCGACGTAGAGCGTGTAGCCGACCGCGTCGGCGCCGAGACGGACCGCGTCCTCCACCGAGGCGGTGAGCGGGGAGAACGCCTGCGCGTCCGACGGGACGCTGGTCTTGCCGTTGATCTTGAGGATGAGGGGTACCCGCCCGGCGTAGCGGGAGTGGAACTTCTCCGCAAGCCCGATGTGGAGAGCGATGGCGGAGAAGTGTCCTTCGAGCGCGAGCCTGAACTCGTACTCCGGGTCCTCCGAGTCGGGGTTGGAGGCGAAGTCCATGGGGCCATGCTCCAGGCCCTGGTCGATGGGGAGGACGAGCAGGAGGCCCCCCCCGGGCCCGTGCTCGTACATCATCCGGGTGAGTCGAACCCTCTTGCCCGGGGAGAGGCTCATCTCGTCGAACGACGGGCGGGCGATCCGGGAAGGCGCGCTCGGGACCTCAGGATAGCCACCGGCACGGGAAAGGGTCTCGTTCGCCATGGGGGGACACCGACGGGCAGAGGTCCGGGGGGCGTAAAAAGGGGCGCTCCCTCAGACGTACTGCTGGCAGGTGTAGCAGTAGTAGCGTCCGTACTGGGGGAGGTAGGTGGCCGCCCTTCCGCAGCGGGGGCAGGGGGGAGGGACCGGC
>JAKATE010000223.1 GCA_021828085.1 Thermoplasmata archaeon
TCGACCCGCTTGGCGTGGCCCGACTGCGTTACGCGAGGGGGGAGATCTCCCGGGAACAGTACCAGCAGATCGTCTCCGACCTGACCCCGAAGCGCTGAGCGGACCGGCGTCGCTCCGGGCCCTCAGGGGTACCCTACTTCGGGGGCCCGGCTCGTCGCTTCGAGCGGGTTCCCCGCCCGTCGCCGCGGACCGCCATCATCACACCGTTGGAGAAGTCTCGCCACACGATGGTCGGCTCGAGGAAGCCGGCGGCCCGCAGCATCGACTCCTGTTCGTCCACGGTCGCGGTGGTCTCGTGATGCTCGCCCTTCGGGAATCGCCTGCGCCGCAGCTCGAAGAGCGCGCGGAGGTCCTCTCGCTGCTCGAGCTTCGCCCACCAGGCGCCCCAGTCCATGTCCCCCTCGCGGACCCTCTGGTACTGCCACCTTTGCGCAGTCGCGCAGGCGATGTGCCGGAAGATCGGACGGCCCTTGCCGTACGGGTACGAGTCGCCGTTCAGGAAGAGCCCCCTCGGTCGGAGCAGGTCGTGGAGGACGCGATAGGTGCGGGCGAGGTCCTTCGGCGAAAGCCAGTGGAGGGCGGTGGTGGAGAGGATGGCGTCGAAGCGCTCCTCGGGAAGCGCCCGGGTCCAGTTCGGGTCCCTCAGGTCGGACTCGACCCAGCGCGTGCGCGCAGGGTCGACCAACTGGGCACGGCGGCCAAGTTGCATCAGCACGGGGTCCAGGTCGAGGGCGACCACCCGGGCCTGAGGGAAGCGGGCGAGCAGCCGCTGCGATAGCGAGCCGGGGCCGCACCCGACGTCCAGGGCCACGAAGCTCGGGGGCAGGTAGGACTCGATCGCGTCGAACATCACGGAGAACCGCCGCTCGCGCTCGGGGATGTAGAGCGCCTGCTGGCGGTCCCAGGCCGCGACCCACTGCCGCGCGACGGCCCGGGTGAGCGGTCCGGTCCGGGGCTCGGTGGCGGTCGCCTTCGCGCTCGGGGTCGAGCCGCCCCCGACGTCCGTCCTACGCCGACGCATGCTCCCTCACTCGCCGGAGGGGCCGTCTCCCGCCGGAGGAGGTGGCGTTCCATCGCCGGCGCCTCCCTCCTCCTGGGAGGCGCTCTCCTCTTCCACGGCCGCCATGCAGTCGTCGCACAGGAGCTCCGGAGAGCCCGGGGTCAAGGGCCCCCCGCACAGCGGGCAGCTGGCTTTCGACTCGACCTCGGCAAGGAGCTCCTGGACGGAGGCGCGCAGCGCCTCGGCGCGGGGTCCTCTCTTGCGTCGCTCCTCTTCGTCGCGCTGCTCCCGTTCGGCCTCGGCCCGGGTGAGGAACACCTGGGGGAGGGGGGTGTAAATCTGCGTCCTCTGGTCGAAGGACGCGAACTGCCGCCCCACGAGGCTCTCGAGGGCGGCCTTGGCGAGCTCCTGGGAGACGGAGAGCACGACGGAGACGTCCTGCACGGAGAGGCCCTTGGATTCGAAGAGGAGCTCCAGCACGCGTCGGGGCAGCAGAGGCAGCGCGCCGCGGGCGACGAACCGGTCCAGCCCGTGGCAGATCCTGGAGGAGCGCTCCACGCGGTCCTCCGTGGAGAACCTCCCCGCCCGGGGGTCGGCCAGCAGCAGGTTGTGGAGAAGGTCGAGCTCGTACCGCAGACGCGTCCGGCTCGTGTAGAGGTGGAGCGCCACGCGGAAGGGGACGACGCCCGTCGAATGGACGAAGCGGGACATGTCCGCGATGGAGAAGAGCTCGAAGGGGGGAGGGGGCGGGGGACGACCCGCGTTGGTCTCCGTCTCCTGGTGGATCGACCGCGGGACGTAGCTCTCCCGGAACGAGAGGCGGACCACGCACGGCTCCTCGGTCCCCGGGTCGTGCGGGTCCCACGGCGAGAGCGCGTGCGGGTTGTAGCGGAAGCTGACGACCCGGCCGCTCCCCGCCGAGTCCAGGTCGACCAGGGCTGTCGGGGTCGTGAACTCCCAGACCTGCGGGTCGGGTTTGGGCTCGTAGAAGACGAGGCTCACCCGCTCGGGAGGGGTGTTCTCCGATAGGAGCTGGGCGAGCGAGCGCACGGACCTTCCGTCCGCGGTCCATCGGACACGGGCGATGAAGGGGGGGAGCCGCTGAGCGTAGTCGAAGAGGGTCTTGCGGAAGTTCTTCTGGGAGTACCCGTCGTGCGCCTCCCGGGGCGCGAAGGCGGAAAGGGCCTCGAAGTCCTGGAGGGGGAGGGGCCCATGGCCGCCCTTCGGTGACGCGCCGCCCGAGCCGCCCTTCGCCAACCCTAGACCTCCGTGGAAGGGAGGGGAGGTCAGCGCTAAAAAAGGGGCGCGGGTCGGAGAAGGCGTGTCCGGGCCCCCCCTGCGACGGCAGGCGGAGGCTTTTCTTGCGGTGAGGTTGGTCCCGGTCCGACCGCAGGGGTGGGGGGGAGAGACGTGAGGATCGCGTTCTTCAGCGAGACCTTCCTTCCGGTCCATGACGGCGTAGGCTACGTCGTGGACGACCTGGGCCGCGAGCTTCAGCGGCAGGGGCACCAGGTCACGCTCTACACGACACGTCGCCCGGGACAATCGAGAGAGGAGACGCGCCCCGGAGGGATGCGCGTCGTCCGGCTGCGCTCCGTCCCGATGCCCCGCTACGCCCTCTACCGGTTCGCCATCTTCCCGTACCTGAGGGTCTTCTCGCGCCGTCTCGCACACGAGACGGACCTGATCCACGTCCACACCCCCTTCGCCCTTGGCACGACCGGCCTCTTGGCCGCACGCCGGCACCACATCCCCATGATCGGGACGTACCACACCGACTTCCGTGGGATGCAGGCAAGCTTCCACCAGGACCTGTGGACGAGGATCTTCTTCCCGCTGGGTGGGTTCTACAGCGAAGGGATCTACTTCCGGTGCGACGTCACCACGGCGCCGACCCCCGAGGCTCTCAGCACGCTGAAGTCGCGGTTCACCAAGCCTCCCCCCGGCGAGCTCGTCGTCGTGCCCAACGGGGTGGACACCGAGCGCTTCTGCCCGGAAGCGAGGTCCCCCGACTGGGCG
>JAKATE010000037.1 GCA_021828085.1 Thermoplasmata archaeon
TTCCGATCTTGTGCGCGCTACTGCCAGGCCCCCGCGACGACGGGGCTCTTCCGGACGGTGGGCATCGGGGGCGACGCCGGCTCCCTGGAGGACATCGCCGGGGCCGACCTGGTGATCACCGTCGGCTCCAACACCGCCGAGTCGCACCCCGTCCTGGCCGGGAAGATCAAGCGCGCCCGCAAGCTCCGCGGCTCGAAGCTGGTGATCCTCGATCCCCGGCGCCAGATGCTCGCCGACCATGCCGACCTCCTCCTGCAGCCACGGCCGGGCAGCGATGTGGTCGTGCTGAACGCCCTCGCCCGCCTCCTCCTGGAGAAGGGTTGGACCGATGCGGCCTTCCTCCGGGACCGCGTGAACGGCCTCGGGGAGTTCCGAGCGGCGGTGGAAACCTTCACCCCGGAGTTCTGCGAGAAGAACAGCGGCATCGCCCCCCCCCAGCTCGAGGAGCTTGCCCGGCTCGTCCACGAGGCCCGCTCGGTCTGCATCTGCTGGGCCATGGGGGTCACGCAGCACCAGTCGGGGAGCGAGACCTCCACCGCGATCTCGAACGTGCTCCTCCTCACAGGCAACTACGGTCGTCCCCACACCGGTGCCTACCCGCTGCGCGGCCACTCCAACGTCCAGGGGGCGAGCGATTTCGGGGGGCTCCCCACCTTCTTCCCCGGCTACGAGAAGGTGGACGACCCGGCGATCCGCGAGAAGTACGAGAAGGGCTGGGGGGGGAAGCTCCCCGCCTCGAAGGGGCTCACGAGCACCGGGATGGTCGACGCCGCCCTCGAGGGCCGGCTTCGCGGCCTGCTCATCTTCGGCGAGGACAAGGTCCAGGCCGACGGGCGCCAGGAGCTCACCTCCCGCGCCCTCGCAGGGCTCGACCTCCTCGTCGTCTGCGACCTCTTCCTCACGCGGACGGCCCAGTACGCGCACGTCGTCCTGCCGGCGGCCGCGGTGCTGGAGAAGGAGGGGACGGTGGTGAACACCGAGCGGCGCATCCAGCGCTTCTACCGGGCGCTCGATCCCCCGGGGGAGGCGCGCGAGGAGCTCTGGATCCTCCAGGAGCTCGCCCGCCGGCTGGGCGCCCCTTGGGCGTACGGGCACCCCTCCGAGGTGATGGACGAGGTCGCCTCGCTCTCCGAGTTCTTCGCCGGCGTGCGCTACGACCGGCTCGCCGGTTACCAGAGCCTGCAGTGGCCCGTGGCGGCCAACGGCCAGGACTCCCCCTACCTCTACAAGGAGCGCTTCCACTTCCCGGACGGCAAGGCGCGCCTCTACCCGGCGCGCTGGCTCCCCGCCCTCCCCTCCACCGCCGAGTACGACCTCTACCTGAACAACGGCCGGATGCTGGAGCACTTCCACTGGGGCAACCTCACCTGGCGCAGCCCGGGGATCGTCTCCAAGGTCCCCGAGGTCTTCGTGGAGGTCTCCCCCGAGCTCGCCCGGGAGCGCGGCCTCAAGGACGGGGACCCGGTGAGGCTGAGCTCGGAGACGGGGGCGCTCAAGGCGAAGGTCGCGGTGACCTCCCGGGTGACCGGGCGCTCGCTCTACCTGGCGATCCACGGGCGGGAGGATGCGTCGATCAACCAGGTGACGAGCTCGGTGAAGGACCCGGTGACGGGCACCCCCGCGTACAAGGAGGTCCCGGTCCGGATGGAGAAGCTCGAGGAGGGGACGGGAAGAAGCCCGCTGCCCCGCTCGAACCCTCGGCTCCATCCGACGGTGCCCCAGAAGGGGATCGGGGTGGAGGAGCGCTGGCGCCGCCCGGAGTACGCTCCGCTGTCGGGGTGAACGGATGCCGGAACCGATCACCCAGGTGAGCTCGCGACCGGCCGCGGGTCACCCGGCTCCCTCTGCGCCCAAACCCGCGGAGAAGGGACTCGCTCCCCTGCTCGAGCTCATCGAGGCCATGGACGAGCACGAGATCCTCCCCTTCCTCCGGGGCCTCGTGGAGCGCTCGGACCACCTGGCGCTGGAGCTCTCCGACTGGATCACCGAGCCGGAGAACGAGCGGGTCCTGAGGAATCTGGCGGCGCTCTACCGTATCCTCCGGGAGATGAACCCGAAGGACCTGCAGCGCATCGGGGACGGGGTCCAGCGGGGGCTCGTCCTGGCGCGCGAGGCGATGGACCGCGGGGAGATGATCGGGCTGCTCTCCCTGCGCCGGACGCTCCGCAACCCCGACGTGAACCGGGGCCTCCGTGCCTTCCTGGGCTTCCTGCAGGGGCTGGGGGAGTCGAAGCCGCCTTAGCGGCCGGCCGAAGCGCCCGGAGAGGGGAGGGGGACGTCGGGGGTCGAGCCCTCGATGCGCTCGGCGCCGGTGTAGACGTTGAACCTCTTCGGCCCCAGGAACCCGACCAGCGTCATCCCCATCTCCCGGCAGAGTTCCACCGCGAGCGAGCTCGGTGCCCCCACCGAGGCGAGGACCGGGATGCCCGCCAGGGCGGCCTTCTGCGCGAGCTCGAAGCTGGTCCGGCCGCTGACCAGGAGCAGGGTCTCCGAGGCCGGCAGGCTCCCGGCGAGGAGCAGGGCGCCCACCACCTTGTCCACGGCGTTGTGGCGGCCGACATCCTCGCGGACCAGCCGGGGGGCCCCGGGCCCGTCGAAGAGGCCGGCGCCATGCGTTCCCCCCGTGCCCACGAAGAGCTTCTGCGAACGGGAGAGCTCGGAAGGGAGGCCCTCGAGCTCCTCTGAGCTCCAGCGCCGCGAGCCCCGGGGCTTCGCCCGGACGCGGTTACGGACCATCTCGAGGGCCGCGCGTCCGCAGAGGCCGCAGCTCGAGCTGGTGAAGATCGCGCGACTGAGCGTGGAGAGGTCGACCCCCGGCCCGGGCCGCACCCCGGCTTCGACGATGTTGTACTGCTGGGGGCCCTCGCCGGGGCAGTACCGGAGGGAGCGGAGGGAGCGGCCGTCGGTGAGGACGCCCTCCGAGTAGAGGAAGCCGGCGACGAGCTCGAAATCGTGGCCGGGGGTGCGCAGGGTGACGGCGACGGAACGCGGGGGCTCCTCCTCGCCGGTCGCCAGGCGGACCTCGAGGGGCTCCTCCACGGCGAGCTCGTCCTCGACCGTCTCGACCGCCGGTCCCCGGCGGCGGAGGACAGGGGCACGGCAGGTGCGGTCGAGCGCCCGGAGCTCCACGGCCGGGAAAGGGCGGACGGGTATTTGGAGCGCTTCGCCACGGGGCCTGGGCCGGGAGGGGGACGCGGTGAGCCTCATATATCCAGTCCACTTGACCTTATTCCAATGAGCTTGAACACTCCCCAGAGCCCTGCGCGCCCTCGCCGCCGCCTCCCCCCCCTCCTCGTGGTCGGGATCGCCGTCGCCCTCGCGGCGGCCTCCCTGGGCTACGCCTTCGTGTCGGGGGACCTCTTCCCGTCCTCCCAGGGGCCGCTCCACGTGGTCGATGACTACGGCCGGAACGTCTCGGTCTCCGCCCCTCCCACGCGCATCGTGGTCCTCATCGCGAGCGCCATGGACATCGTCTATGACCTCGGACTCCGACCGCTCGTGGTCGGGGTGGATTGCGCCGCGGGCGATGTCTACGGGGACTACACCCCGGGCCAGGTGGCCAACTGGAGCCTCTCGTCGCTCCCTTGTGTGAGCGCGCTCCCCTTCTCCAAGGCGAGCGTTCTCGCCCTCCACCCCCAGCTCGTCGTGGCGGGGCCCGGGATCTCCGTCGCCGACCTCGACGAGCTCGCCTCGGCGGGGGTGCCGGCGCTCGGGCTCAACCCCTCGAACCTCACCGGCATCCTCCACGACGTGACCCTCGTCGGCGCGCTCACGGGGCGCTCCTCGGAGGCGAGCGCCCTCGACGCGACGCTGAACGCCTCCCTCGCCCAGGACGCCTCCGCCCTGGCCGCGGTGAGCGGACGTCCCTCGGTGCTGCTCACCTACTACGCCGACAGCACCGGCTACTACACCTTCGGACCGGGGAGCTTCGGGAACAGCCTCATCGAGCGGGCCGGGGGCGTGAGCATCACGGCCAACGACAGCGAGGCGAACAGCGGCGAGGTCTCCGGCAGCTACGTCCTCGAGGCGGACCCCTCGATCATCCTGGCCGGGACCGGCTTCGGCATCGGGGTCGCGAACTACACCGTCGGACCGTACTGGAACGAGCTCTCCGCGGTGAAGGACGGACAGGTCTTTGGCGTGGCTGCCACGCTCCTCACCGAGCCCGGTCCGAGCATGATCCTCGGCATCCCCCAGCTCCTCGCGGACCTCCACCCGGGAATCTGAGAGGTTGGCCGAGGACGAGCGGCCGCCGCGGGGAACGGGGAGGGTCCGCTCCGGCCTCGGCCGCTCCGCGGCCATCCTGCTCGGAGCGCTCGGACTCACGCTCCTCCTCTCTCCCCTCGTCGGGACCGTCGGCACCCCTCCGGCGGATTGGTTCCGATTCCTCGGGGCGGCGCTCACGGGACGTTCTCCCGACGCTTGGGGGTGCCCGGTCCCCGTCTTCGTCGACGGTTCCCCCGTTCCTTGCGCCGTGGTCGCCCAGGTGCTCCTCACCTCGCGCATTCCGGAGATGCTCCTTGCCGCCTTGGTGGGCGCCGGGCTCGGCCTGGCGGGGGGCACCCTCCAGGGGGTCTTTCGCAACCCCCTGGGCGACCCCTACCTCCTAGGGGTCTCCTCCGGGGCGGCCCTGGGCGCCGCCTCGCTCTACCTTCTCGGCATCGGGGCCGCGATTGCCGGCGTCTACCTGCCGTTGGCCGCCTTCGTCGGGGCATTGGGGACGGCGGCCCTGGTGCTGCTCGCCGCCCGCTCTCCTCGGGCGACGACCGAAACGCTCCTCCTCACCGGGGTGGCGCTCAGCGCCTTCTTCGGCGCGATCATCGCCCTGCTCATCTCGCTCCGGCCCCAGGCCGCGCTCCTCCCCCTCACCTTCTGGATCCTCGGGAACCTGGGGGGAGCCGACTGGTTCCAGGTCGAGCTGGTCCTCGCCGGGGTCCTCGTGGGCGGGGTCCTGCTGAGCGCCTTCGGGCGCGAGCTCAACGTACTCCAGCTCGGGGACGAAAATGCCCGCGGGCTGGGGCTATCCCCCGCCTCGGTGAAGCGACGCCTGATCCTGATCTCCTCGGTGGTGACGGCCGTCTGCGTCGCCTTCAACGGGATCATCGGCTTCGTCGGCTTGGTCTCCCCGCACGTGGTCCGCCGCCTCCAGGGACCCGACTACCGTAGCCTCCTCCCGTTCAGCGCGCTCTTCGGGGCCGTCTTCCTCGTTCTCGCGGACGACCTCGCGGAGAGCCTGCTCGGAGGGGGAGGGCTCCTCCCGGTGGGGGTGGTGACCAGCTTCGCCGGCGCCCCCTTCTTCCTCTGGGTGCTGTACCGGCGTCGGAGGGTTCCTTCGTGAGCGCCCCCGCAGGACCGGGGCTCACGTTCGACGGGGTCGAGGTCGTCCTCGACGGACGGGCGATCCTCAGCGGGGTCTCCTTCGAACTCGAGGCGGGCGAGCTGCTCGCCCTCGTAGGGCCGAACGGCTCCGGGAAGACCACGCTCCTGCGGACCGCCCTGGGGCTCCTCTCCGTCTCTTCCGGGAAGGTCGAGCTGGCCGGCCGGCCCGTGACCGGCTGGTCGCCGCGGGATCGCGCCCGGGTCGCGGCCTGGGTCCCTCAGGCCGAGGTTCCCTACGAGAACTTGCGCGTCCGGGACTACGTGGGGCTGGGACGCTACCCACACCTGCGCTTCCTGGACCGGGAGGCGGAGGAGGACCGGGAGGCGACCGAGCAGGCGATCCGGGAGGCCGACCTCTCGCCGCTCGCCGAGCGGGGGATCCTGGAGATCTCCGCCGGGGAGAAGCAGCGCGCCCTCTACGCCCGCGCCCGCGCGCAGGGAGCCCCCCTGCTCCTCCTCGACGAGCCGACCAGCCATCTCGACATGGCCCACCAGCTCGAGGTCTTCTCCCAGCTCCGACGCTTCGTCCGGGGAGCCCCGGACCGTGCGGTCCTCACCTCGGTCCACGACCTGAACCTCGCCTGCCGCTTCGCGGACCGCATCCTCTGGCTCCACCGGGGCCGGGCCGTGGCCCTCGGGACCCCGGCGGAGACGGTGAGCCCGTCGCGCATCCGGGAGGTCTTTGGCGTGGAAAGCACGGTGGAGCGCCGGGGGGACAAGGTCATCGTCCTCCCGCTCGCCTCGCTCTCCAGCCCCCCTCCGCCCGACGCCGGAGCGCTCCGGGTGCATCTCGTGCTCGGGGGAGGGACCGGTCTCGAGCTCGTCCCCTCCCTCCTCGGGGCCGGCTTCCAGCTGACCGTCGGCCCGCTCAACCTCCTCGACGGCGACGCCGAGCTCTGCCAGCGATGGAACATCCCCTTCCCCGGGGAGGCCCCCTTCTCCCCGATCGGACCGGGCTGCCGAGAGCGCCACCGAGCGCTCCTGCTCAACGCCGAGGTCGCGGTCCTCTCCCGTCTCGCCGTCGGCCCCGGGAACCTCTCCAATCTGGAGGACCTCGCCGGGGCCGCACGGCGCCTGCCGGTCCTCGTCCTGGGGGGCTCCCCGGGGGAGGAATCCCGGGACTTCACCGGCGGGGCTGCGGATCGGCTCTATGGGGAGCTACGGAGCGCGGGGGCGAGGAGGGTGGACTCCCTTCCCGAGCTCCTCGAAGCTCTCAGGGGGCTCGAACGGGGCCTTTCCCGCGCCCCCGTCCCGGGGAGGCGCGCCGGGGCCCCGGCAGCGTCTGGATCGAGAGCGGAGGGGTCGGCCCCGGCTCGGCGAGCCGATGGAGCAGAGAGGGGAGGAGCTCCTCCGTGACCACCAGCACCGAGGGCACCCCCTTCTGCGACGCCTCTCGGGCCGCCGGAGCCGTCCCGAAGCGCACCGGCGTCCGCCCGGTGAGCTCCCGGACCAGATGGTAGGCCTCGAGACCTTCGGCCGCGAGGAAGGTCTCTTCGCTCGACGGGAGCTCCTCCCGCAGGACGCTCCGGTCCCCCTCGGGCGCGAGGAGGGCGGGGGAAAGGACCAGGACGCGGATACCGGCGGGACGGAGCGGGAGGATGCCGGCGAGCTCCCCCACCTCTACCAGCTCCCCCTTCCGGGCTCCGCGGAGCACCTTCCCGCGGGAGTCCCCCCCATCCCCCCTCCTCGCGGTGAGGAAACCCCCCTGCATGGAGAGGACCACCCGGTCCCCGGGAGCGAGGTCCTCCCGGGCCAGAGCCCGACAGCGTCGGACGATGGCGAGCTTTTGCTCCCGGTCGGAGAGGTCTGCCGAGAGCTTCTCGAGGGCCTCGTGGAGATGCTCGGTTCCCTCCACCGTCGGGCGGAAGACCCCATCGTGCCTCTCGACCCAGCCGCGGGCCACCGCGTCCCGATAGAGCAGCGAGATCGCCTGTACGCTCAGGTCGAGGGCCTGCGCGATGGAGCGGAGGCGCCCGTGCCTCTTCGTGGAGATCTCGAAGAGGAACAACAGCTCGCTCGTCCGGCCGGGAGAGCGTAGGCTCTCGAGCCCGGTGAAACGCTCGTCGCCCTTGCCGGCCGGGGTCTCGGGCACACGGGAGGGGAGCCCGTGCCTCTATTTGGAGACCGGGGCGGCCGCAGGAGCTTTCCCTCTCGCGGACCGGGTCGCGGGGGCCTCCGGTCCGCGACTTTATCTTCCCGCGGGGACCTGTGGACTCGCACGGAGAAAGGATGGGCTGGTCTTCGTATCCGCCGACACCCCGTCCTTACGCTCCCGGTCAGCCCCCGATGCGGGCCCGCCCCGGGGGGGCCATGGGGGCGGTGGCCGTGCTGCTGTTCCTCCTCGCGCTCGTGCTCGTGGCGGTCTCCATCGCCTTCCCGTGGTACTTCCTGAACGCGCACACGAGCGCCGCGGGCTCCAGTTCCTACACCGTCGGGTTCAACCTGGGGAGCCAGATCTCCTGCAGCACGACCTCCTCCGCGGGCTGCACTCCCCTCACCTACTCGGGCGACGGCCTCAACAGCACCGGATCGGTCTACGGGGCGGGGTTCTGGCTGGGGGTGCTCGAGCTCGGGCTCCTATCCCTGGTCTTCGTCCTCGGGGTGCTGGTCTTTGCCGGTTACGCGCGCCGCCGGGGCCTCTTCCGGGGCCTCTTCGCCCTCGCGGTCACCTCGCTGCTCCTGCTGGTGGCTCTGAACCTCCTCATCACCCTGGCCACCCCAGGCGCGCTCCGCTCCGACACCACCTCGGCGAGCGGGATACTCGCCCCGGGACCCTGCGGGAGCAACAGCTCGTCGCCCACCCAGAGCTTCTGGGGCTCCTGCAGCAGCGCGACCACCGGGATCAGCTACTCCTGGGGGGCGGGGGCGGGATGGTATTTCGCTCTCGTCTCCGTGGTCCTCCTCGTCATCGCTGTACTGGCCCTGGCCTCCTATCGCCGACGCCCGGTGAGCCAGGAGGAGCTCTCCCCGTCCCCCCCGATGCCTTTCCCAGGGTCGATGGCCCCGTCCTTCCCCTACGCGCTTCCCGCTCCAGGGAGCGAGTGGAGCGAGGGAAGCTTGCCCGGCGCTTCCCTCCCCCCTGCGTATCCGACCTGCCCACACTGTGGGCTCCCCTTGATGGACAACCCGGCCCGCTGTCCCCGCTGCGGACTCGTCCTCTCCCGATAGGCCAGCGGGAGCCCGGTTGACCCGGGCTGCCCGCAAGCGTCGCCCCGTGCGGGCGTAGGGAGGGGGAACGCCCGGGAGGGGCCACGGGTCCGAGGAGGGCGCTCGAACCTCCGGGACCGTGGCTCCTCTGGCGGCACGGTGCCCCCCCTGGGCCGCCCTGGACCTTCGGGGCCTTTGGCCTGTGCACCTCCTGCCCGGGGGTGAAAGGCCCGCGAGGCCCCCTCCAGGAGACCCCCGGGGGGGGCGGAAAACCGGGGGCAGGGCTTAAGGCCCCCTCCCGGCGTACTATACGTATCTATGCGCACTTCACCGCGCTTGAACATCTCCTCGTCCGACCAGGGGCTCCTGGAGGGCTGGAGCGCCCACCCGGGGGACGACGCGCGTCGCGCCCGGCGGGCCCGGATCATCCTGCTCTGTGCCGAAGGGAGGTCGAACCGGGAGGTCGCGCGCAAGCTCGGGATCTCTGAGGACGCCGTCGCCCTGTGGAGGAAACGCTTCCTCCTCAGTGGCGTCGCAGGGATCGCCCGGACCGGGCCCCGGCCACGGGAGCGCTCGGAGGAGTCGCGGGCGCTCGTCGCGCGGATCCTGGAGACGACCCTTCGGGGGCGCCCGGACGGAGGCCGCTGGTCGACCCGGTCGCTGGCCCGAGCGCTGGGGGTGAACCACATGCTCGTCCACCGTGTCTGGCAGACCTACCGGGTCCCCGAGGAGAGCGCGTTCCGGACCGTCTCGCGGCCCGGGCCGATCGGTCCCGTGCGCAGCCTCGACCTTCTCGGCCTGTTCTCCCGGAGGGGATGGAGGGCGTACCTCTTCGGCGGGCCGGCCGAGGGGGATCCGGCCTATCCCGCGAAGGCTCCCGGCCCGGGGGCGGGCCTCCCCACGGCTCCACCGCTCGGGCCCGGCCGCGACCCGCGGGCCCTCTGTTCGCTCGCCCTCCAGGTGCTCGAGCAGGCCACGGGGGAGCGCAAGCCGGCCCGCCGCGGCCTCGAGGAGGACCTGCCGGCCCTGCTCATCTTCCTCCTGGGGGTGGAGCGGACGACGTGCACGACGGGTCCGATCTACCTGATCTACGATCCCCTTCCCCCGGGCGACCTCCGGAGGCTCACGAACTGGCTCGAGGTCCATCCCCGTTTCGCCCCCTTCCGTGTTCCTCCCGGGAAGGACGGATTGGACACGGTGGAGCGTCTGCTCTATCTGTGGGCCACCAACCCGGAGCTCCGGCTCGAGCTCAGGAACGTTGGCCTCCTCCTGCGGGAATTGGGCAGGCGGAGCCTCGAGAGCGGTCCCTCCATGACGATGGCCTGGACCCCGCTCCATGCGCCCGTGGAGGTCTCCGAGCTGGAGCGTCGGGGTAACGTGCGGTCGGAAGGGGTCCCCCAGGACGCCTGAGGGGGCCGCCGTGGGCCCTTGGGGGGATCCGCGTCCCTATTTGAACACCTGAAAGTGTTTAAATCAAGGGAGAGCTCCCGCTGGGGGAGAGGAAGATGAGCGACGCTTACGCCCACCCTGAGGTCCTGGTGGAGACCGCCTGGGTCGCCGAGCACCTGAGCGATCCCGCCGTGCGCATCGCCGAGGTCGACTACGACCCTGTGGCGAACTACCAGATGGGGCACATCCCCGGGTCCGTCCTCCTCGACTGGAGGAGGGACATCAACGACCCGGTCCGCCGCGATATCCTCGGGCCGGAGCAGCTCTCCCGGCTCTTCGGTCAGTCCGGCATCGGACCCGGGACCACCCTGGTGCTCTATGGGGACTTCAACAACTGGTTCGCCGCCTTCGCCTTCTGGACGTTCAAGTACTACGGCGTCGCCGACGTCCGGCTGATGAACGGGGGTCGCCGGAAGTGGATCGACGAGGACCGACCCCTCACCCGCGAGGTCCCCTCCCCTCCCCCGACGCACTATCCGGTCCCCCGACCGGACGAGCGCCTGCGGGCCTACTACGACGAGGTCCGCGCCCTCCTCCCCGAGGTGAGGAGCGGCAAGGCGGCCCTGGTCGACGTGCGCGGGCCGAAGGAATTCACCGGGGAGATCACGGCCCCCCCCGAGTACCCCAACGAGCACGCGCAGCGCGGCGGCCACATCCCCGGCGCCGCCAACATCCCCTGGGCCCTCGCCGTCCGCGAGGACGGGACGTTCAAGTCCCGCGCCGAGCTCGAGGACCTCTACCGCTCCAAGGGGGTGCTCCCCGACCGGGAGATCGTCACCTACTGCCGCATCGGGGAGCGCTCGAGCCACACCTGGTTCGTCCTCCGCTATCTGCTCGGCTACCCGGACGTCCGGAACTACGACGGTTCCTGGACCGAGTGGGGGAACCAGATCCGCAGCCCCATCGAGAAGCCCTAGCGCGGGTCGGGAGGCTCGAACGGGGCCTTGCGGACCGGGCGTCCGCCGGCCTCCTTCCGAAGCAGGAAGTGGTGGAGCCCCCCCTCCTCCCGGTGCTGCAGCAGCCGGTGCCCGCTGCGCATCTCCCAGCGTGCGAGCTCCACCGGTGAGGTCGGGTCGTCGGTGACCAGCAGCACCACCTCCCCCACCTCCCGCCGAGAGATCTCCTCGTCGAGCCGGGCCAACGTGGCCGAGCATTCCGCCCCGATCTCGTAGAGCTCCAGGTCCGGGACCGCAGGGTAGCAGCGGATCCTGAGCTCGTGGATGCGCTCGGCGAGCCTGCCCCGCACCTCCACCGCCGGGGGCACGGCCCAAGCGTCGCTCTCCCGGACCGGGTGGAGCCTCACGACCCAGCCCTCCCCGTACGGGTCGTCGTTGAGCAGCCGGGGCCGCTCAGGAACCCGCAGGTTCCGCTCGATCACCTCGGCCTCGAAGGGGAGCCGGACCGGTCCGGTGAAGCGGACGCTCTCGAGCGTGGCCAGGCTCTGCCCGCGGTGCCAGGGGTTCTCCCCGGCCCGGAAGCGCGCCGAGAGGAACCGCCCGGCCAGCGAGGAGAGCGACGAGAGGATCCCCAGCGACCAGTAGCTCCTCCCTCCGCTCGGCCGGACCCAGATGTCGTTCTCCACGTCGACGCGGACGTCCTCGGGGAGGAGGCAACCTTCCACCTCCATGCCCCCCTTAGGGGGGGCGACAGGGAAGAAGCCTCCCGCGCCGGGGAAGGGGTCCACGGCCGCAGGGAGCATGTCTTATCTGCCCCCGGTACTCCGCCGGGTCCAACGGGCACATGCAGGGGGACGAGGAGCTCTCGGGGAACGACCAGAAGGTCTACCAGGCGATGAAGGAGAGCGGCTTCTCCAGTGAGGAGAAGATGGGAACCGCCGAGAGGATCACGCAGGTGAGCCGTCTTCCCAAGAACATGGTGCTGAACGCGCTGCAGTCCCTGCAGAGCAAGGGGTACGTCCGGCGCAAGGTCCGCGAGAAGGCGGCCGGCTACTACCTCGTGCGCTGAAATCCCAGGCCCGGTCGACCCGGTCCCCAGGGGCTACGGCGAGCCCCTGTCCGGCGTCTCGGCGAGGAGCCGGGAAAGGAGTCTTGAGGTCGAGCGGAGCGTGACCTCCGTCACGGAGCCCACCTTCGCCACGTGGGTCCGGGTGCGCGGCTCGCCACTACGCTCGGAGGCGAGGTAGATGAGAGCCGCCACGACCCCGTGCGGGGAGAGCCCGCTGACCTCGGGGTGGTCGTTGACCTCCCGGAGCATCTCCTCGACGGTCCCGCGGACCTGGGGGCTCAGGGCGAGCTCCTCTGCGTAGCGCTGAAGGTACGACTGCAGGTTCACCGTGGGTGCCGGGGTCCCGAGGCTCCGGCAGAGCGCCTTGAAGGCGCGTCCCACCTCCGAGCGTCGAAGGCCGAGGGAATGCGCCACCTCGCCGAGGGTGCGCGGGAGGGCGAACTGCCGGCACGCCGCGTAGATCGCGGCGGCGGAGCTCGCAGGGAGGCCCCGACCCCGGAAGGCACCGCGCTGGCTCCCCTCCTGGAAGAGCCGCTCGGCCTCGGTCTCGACGACGGGGGGAACGGAAAGATGTGCGGCCATCCGCGCCAGGATGTCCCGCGCCGCGGAGCGCTCCAAGGTCGTCTCGGAGCGGCGCGAGACCTCGCGGTCCATCAGCCACTTGAGGTGACCATAGTAGTTGCGGTGCGCCGCATCGAGGGCCCGGCCGTGACCGTCACGCCTTCCCCCCAGGGTGCTCCCGAGGTGGTGTCGCGGCGCTCCGGGCTGCACGAAGGGCCCGACCCCCCGCCCTCCGTCGGAGCTCTGTCCAGCCTCGCGGCGACCGACGTCGTCGACCACGAAACCGGGCTCGAAGACGAGCCCGCATTCCCCGCAGTGCTCCTCGGCACTCGCCGCGTCCATCACCCGCTGCGCGGACCCACAGTTGGGGCATCCCCGGCTGGGGGGGTCCGCCGGACCGCGGGCTGTGGCTTCCCGGCTCACGGTATGGGCTAGCATAGCCACAGGCTTTAACCTTTACAGCCGTAGGGCTGCCATGCGACCGGGCCTGGTCCTCATCGGGGCCATCCTGGCCGTCATCGGCCTACTCGTGATCGTCATCGCCCTTCTGAGCTTCGGAGGGGCGGTCTCCGACACGACCACGCTCTCCTCCAGCCCGTTCGTGGTCCACACCCAGGAGTGGATCGTCCAACCCATCCCCGGCAGGAACGGCTCCGGCGGGCCGCTCCAGGTGCAGGTGGCGGCGACGCAGCCGCTCAACGTGTACCTCTCCACCTGCCCTCCCCCGTCGGGTGCCCGCCCGCCGGCGTCGTGCACGGTGGCCTCCACGGGCGAGCCGCAATCGAGCGCGAACCTCAGCACCCCCGGACCCCTCACCTTCCCCTACTACGTCACGCTGGAGAACCCGTCGCCCTACCTCAACAGCACCGTCCTGTTCTCGGGAAAGTACAGCTACATGGTGGGCGGCCTTCCCGAGTGGGAGTCGCTCGTGCTCGTCGCGGGAGGCCTCATCCTGGCGGTCGGAGGGGGCCTGGCGTTCTTCCTGGGGATTTTCCTGCGGGGCAACCCCTTCCGACCGCCTCCAGGGAAGGCTCCTCGATCCCCCGGGAGCGGGGGATCCACCCCGCCTGAGCACGAGCCCACCAGGGAGCCTCCCCCCAGGGGCTAACGGATCGTGCCCCTTCGGGCTAGGTTCCCCAGAACGGCTGCTTCGCCCGGTGCAGGGCGAGCACCTCTTCCAGGGTGCGGCCCTCGGTCTCGGTCAGCGGAAGCCCCTTGAGGCGGCGGACCCCCTCCTCGGTGAGCGAGACCAGCAGTTCGTCCCCCTCCAGAAAGGACCTTCCGACGACCGCCCCGTCGATGGAGGCGGCGAGCTCCGAGCCCTCCGCAGCCTCCTTGACGGATTTCCCCCCGTCCTGGAGCCCCTTGAGCAATCCCACCTCACGCCCCTCCCGGTCCATGAGATGCACCGGGGGCCGGAGCGTTCCCGCGAGCACCTTGATGCCGACGATGGCCGGCTTCGAATGACGGAAGACGAAGCCTGGAAGGACCTGGAGCTTGGCCGGGTAGGCGAGGAGACGCCGGCGCTCCTCGGATTCCTGCGCCTCGCGGGCACTTCGCCAGGCCTGGTACTCCTCCAGGATGCGGTACATCACCTCTCCCCGGACCACGTGCACGTCCGAGTGGCCGATCGAGTCCTCTGCCTCGGGCAAGACCCCGACGTTGAACGCGAGGATCGCGCGGAGCGGCGGGGATTTCACCGCGCGCTCCAGCAGGACCTCCCTCTTCCCGACGGCCCCCACCTCGGCCCCCTTGACGGGGATCCCCGCCTCCTTGCACTCGAAGGCCAGGGCCTCGAGCCCGCCGAGGGTGTCCGCCTTGATCCAGATCCCCTCCTCGCTCACGGCGGTCACGGGGTGCGTCTCCGCCTCGAGCTCCTCCTGCGCGCGGGAGACCTGGTCCGGCCCCGCCACCACCTTGATGAGGCCCCCCGGGAGCGCCCGCTCTATGCCCGGGGCGGTGACCTTCACCCCGGCGGCCGCGGGCACGCGCTCGAGCGGGACCAGGCGGCGGGAAGGTGTCCCCCGCCCCGGGCGCGGGGCCTCGGGCCGATAGAGACCGCGGATCTTGGTCGCGAAGGGGCCCTCCTGCCCGGTGACCACGATGGAGTCTCCCGTGGCGAGGCTCCCCTGATAGACGATGATGTTGGCGACGGCCCCCAGCCCCCGCTCGTCCGTGCGCTCCAGGATGGTGGCCTCCCCGGGACGTTCCCCGAGCTCCAGCTCCTTCTCGAGGAAGCGTTGGGAGAGCCCGACCATCACCGCGAGCAGGTCGGCCACTCCCGCCCCGGTCTTCCCGGAGACGGGGAC
>JAKATE010000224.1 GCA_021828085.1 Thermoplasmata archaeon
ATCTCCTGCTTGCCGCTCCAGAACTCCCCCGTCGCGAGCGCCAGGATCTGCTCGCGGGGACGGCGGCGCTCCCGGGCCACCACGTCCACGAAGGAGTTGTAGCTCACTTCTCCCACCTTCAGGAGCTTCTCCCGCTCTTCCTGCGTGAGCGACCGGAGCCCCTGGTAGGCGTCCTTGTGCCGCCCCTGGTGGAGAAGCTCGACCTCGATACCGATCTTCTGGAGCAATGCCTGGACCGCGACGTGGGGCATGATGACGCCGATGGAGCCGACCGCGGACTCCTCGTAGGCGTAGATCCGGTGGGCCCCGAGCGCGGCCATGTACGCGCCGGAGGCGGCCATGGACCCCACCGCCGCGACCACGGGCTTCACCTTGGCCACGCGCTTGACCGCGAGGTAGAGGTCGGTGGAGGCGATGTCCTCGCCGCCTCCGCTGCTGATGTCGAGCAGCAGCCCCCGGAACTTCGACTTGTCGCGGACGTACCGGAGGATCCGCAGGTAGGGTTCGACCGAGCGTTCGCGGATGGTGCCGCGGAACTTGACCCTGGCCAGGACCGGACGCACCATCGAGCTTTCACGCCAGCGGGTCGTATATATTGACGAGGTGGGGGAGCTCCCCACCTCGTGGAAGGCGGGCGACCCGTTCAGGTCACGGTGATCGTTCCGGACATGAAGCCCGGCTCGCCCATCGACCAGCCGTCGCACGGCGCATCGCACTGCCATGCGACCGTGCCGGTGGTGTTGAGGTACATCTCGAAGGTCACGGAGTACCCCTGGGGCCCGTCCGACTCGTGGATCGGGACGTTCCAGCCGGCCGTGGTCTTCTGCGGGAGGGCGCTGAACGTGTGCGAGACGTTCGCGACCGGGATCGAGGTCGCGGGGGTCCCCCAGGAAGCGGGGGGGGCGGCGTTCTGGTAGGCGATCCCTCCCAGAACGCCGAACACCTGGGCCACCGCGGAGGGGACCGGGTTCTGTCCGTTGTCGAAGTTCGTGATCGTGAAGATCAAGAGCGTATGCGAAGGCACGGTGAAATTCGCGGGAGTGTACTGATCGCTCCCGTTGAACGGGGCGGCGCACCAGGCGCATCCTCCCTTGATCGCGAGATAGATGTAATCGGGGGGCGCGGGCGGGGCGGGCGTCGTCGTCGTCGGAGCGGGGGCCGGGGCCGCGGCGGCGTGCGGGGCGAGACCCCACACCACGTAGGAGATCGCGATCGCGAGAGCGACCACGAAGACGTCGGCGAACAGGTGGTTCCAACCCCGGACGCTCATCCGGGGCTTGGAGCGCGAAACTGGTCGGGACGTGGAGCTGCGGGGGCTGCGAGACATGGCGGCACCCGGTGGGGTTGGGGTAGTTAGAGCGGAGGTGAAGCCGGATTGACCCCGGAGGGCCGGGGACGCCCCCGGGACGGGCGGGGGAGAGGGGGGAGGGACCGGGGCGTGGCACGCGTCGGGTCGGGGCTCCCTCTTCGCGTCCCTCCGACTCTATGAATAGGCATATACGCCGGTGTTCCCCGGGGTCAGGGAGCGAGGCCCTCCACCTTTGACCGAACCGAAGCAAGGCGAGATCTGGATCGAGAAGTACCGGCCCCGCCACCTCGGGGAGATGGTGGGACAGACCAAGATCGTCCCCTTGCTGGAGGCCTACGTCAAGAAGCGGACCCTTCCGCACCTGCTCTTCGCCGGGCCCCCGGGGACCGGGAAGACCACCGCCGCGCTCTGTCTCGCCCGCGACCTGTACGGGGAGGACTGGAGGAGCTCCTTCCTGGAGCTCAATGCGTCGGACGAGCGGGGCATCGACACGGTCCGGGGCACGATCAAGAACTACGCGCGCAGCGCTCCGCTCGGCGAGGTCCCGTTCAAGATCCTGTTCCTCGACGAGAGCGACAACCTGACCGCGGAGGCCCAGGCCTCGCTGCGCCGGACCATGGAGCGCTACTCCTCGATCTGCCGGTTCATCCTCTCCTGCAACTACTCCTCCCGGATCATCGAACCCATCCAGTCGCGGTGCGGGGTCTTCCGCTTCAAGATCATCCAGCCGGAGGAGATCCGGACCTATCTGGAGCGGATCGCCAAGGCCGAGAAGAAGACGGTCCTCCCCGAGGCCTACGAGGCGATCCTCCGGCTCTCCGAGGGGGACATGCGGCGGGCCACCAACATCCTGCAGCTCGCCTCGACCTTCTCCGACAAGGTCGAGCCGGACACGGTCTACGAGAGCGCGGCCACCCCGCTCCCCCGGGAGGTCGAGGCGATGGTCAACGCCGCGATCGCCGGGGATTTCCTGGGGGCCCGCGACCGTCTCTTCTCGCTCTTCACCGAGCGCGGGGCGAGCGGGGAGGACGTCGTGAAGGCGATCCACGGGTACCTCGCGACCCTCGCGATCCCCGACCTCGAGCGCGTTCGGATGGTCGACGCGCTCGCCGAGATCGAGTACCGCATCGTCGAAGGGGCTTCCGAAAGGATCCAGCTGGAGGCCTTCCTGACGCGACTCAGCCTCCTGCGAGGCTCCCTCGGGAGCTCGGCTCCCTCGTCGCGATGACGCCCCGACGCTCGGTCGCCCGGGGTCGCCCCGCCTCCGCTCGCGCGGGCCCCTCCCGTTCCACGGCCCAGCGCGACATCCTCCAGAAGCCGGTCTCGTACCGACGCGCGGAGGTCGAGGGGGAGCTCCGCCTCTCCCCGCGCTCCCGGCGCGCCATCGCCGGAGGGCGGGTGGAGAAGGGGGACCCTCGCGTGGCCGGGGGGCTCGCGGGCATGTCCGCCATGAAGCGGACCGCGGAGCTCATCCCGCACTGCCACATCGTTCCCCTGACCTCGAGCCGCGTGGACCTGGAGCTCACCCCCAAGGGCGTACGGGTCCGCGCCGTCGCCGAAGCGCGGTGGTCGACCGGCGTGGAGATGGAGGCCCTGGTGGGAGCGACGGTGGCGCTGCTCACCGTCTGGGACATGGTGAAATACCTGGAGAAGGATGCAAGCGGCCAGTACCCGGG
>JAKATE010000038.1 GCA_021828085.1 Thermoplasmata archaeon
TTCCGATCCGGCGGGCCCGTCGTAGGGAGGTCGACGGGTCGAACCCCCACCCTCGAGGGTCCGATCCGACCCCGAAAATGCTCTCCCGCGCGGAATCCAGGGCGCGCTCCGTGGCGTGGCGCAGCGCGACCCAGCCCCGGAGCACCCGCAGAGGGACGCGGTCCCCCCCGTTGGGTGCAAGGAGGGGGACCCCCGACGAACCGCTCTCGGAGCGGAGGAGAAGGGACAGCCTCTCCCGCCGCTCCCGGGAGGACCTGAGGAGACGGTCGAGGACCCGGTGCGGGTCGGTGGGGAAGAGCCGGAGGGGTCGGCCCCGGCAGCGGGCGAGTCCCCCCGTGAGCAGACCGCGCACCCTCCGGTAGCCCTCCGAGAGGTCGACCCCCAGCGACCGGGAGAGCTCGCGGACCGTGAGGGAGCCCTCCTCGAGGAGGGCGATGTACGCCTCCGGCACGCCCCGGGGGAGACCCGCCCGACGCAGGTGGGGAGCGAGCCGGGCATAGCCGTTCATGCGGCCCGTCCCCCCCGAGGGCGCCGACCCCCGGGTACCCCGGTCCTCGACCCGGTCTCGAAGAGGCCGTCGAACCTCCGGCGGAAGGCCCGGACCACGTCCTGCGCCCGGGTCGTGAGGGCGACCTCGCTCTCCCCCCGGCGGACCCAGGGCGTTCCGATCACGGTGAGGAGGAGCGTACGGCCGTCGACCAGGGCGAAGGCCGAATAGGCGTAGGAGGGAGGGACGTAGCGCACCGCCCCGCGCGAGACGGCGAGCAGGTATCGGGACGCTCGACTGCTCGGAGCATCTCCGACGGCCAGAACGCGGACCCGGACCCCTCGTCTCGCGGCCCCCTGGAGGGTGCGCAGCTCCGAGCGGAGGTCCTGGGCCAGGGCCGCCATCGGCGGGAAACCCACGTCCAGCGTCGAGCGGCAGCCGGCCACCAGTTCGAAGAAGTGCCGGCGGATGGCCCGCCGACCTTCGATCCAGGTCTCCCCCAGGCGCCGAGAGGAGTGCGGTTGGAGTCCCCAACCCTCCCGCGGGAGCGCGGCCCGGAGCGCCTCCAGCTCGCGGGACTCCTCGTCCGACGCCGCCCGCCAACGCGACAGGGTCCGCACGGGAGCCACAACGGAGAAGCGCGCCGGCTTGCCCGCGGAACCCACCAGGCCTTCCGCGAGGAGGCCGTAGAGCTCGCGGTAGGCCTGGACCCGGTGGAGACCGGCCCTCAAGGCGACCTCGCTCGCCCGTAGGGGGCCTTGCTCCCGGACGACCCGGTAGACCCGGGCCGAGCGCTCCCGGAGACCCTGGTCCCGGAGGACCTCCTCCAGGGTCGGGAGGCCACCCCCCATGGGGGAAGGGAGCGTCCTTCCTGCCCTTAACGATGTATGAGAACGCGCAAGAGCAGCAAGGCGATGCGGAAACTATACGGGGACCCTGGACACCCTACAGGGCGACCTGGAAATCCTCCACCGTGAGGGTGAAGGGCTTCTCGGCGGTGAGCTTTCCCTGCTCCTTGAGCAGCTCGCGGGTGAGCAGCCAGTAGAGGAGCGCAAGGGAGGCGCGGCCCTTGTTGTTGGCCGGGATGACCAGGTCCACGTTCCGCGTCTCGTTGTTCACGTCGCAGAAACCGACGACCGGGATGCCCACGTTGAGCGCCTCCGAGAGCGCCTGCATGTCCGTGGCCGGGTCCGTGACGATCAGCACCTTCGGTTCGACGTACTCCTTGAGCTCGGGGTTGGTCAACGACCCGGGCACGAAACGCTCCGAGAAGGTGATGGCCCCGACGTTCCTCGCGAAGACGCGCACGGGCTTCTGCCCGTACTGGCGCTGGGAGACCACCAGGATCTTCTCGGGGGGGAAGCGGCTGAGGAACCTCGCCGCGAGGCGGATGCGGTGGTCGGTCTCCTTGAGGTCGAGGACGTAGAGGCCGTCATAGCGGACCTTGTGGATGAACTTCCGCATGCTGGCGGACTTCTGCTGGGTGCCGATGTGGACGCCGCTGGTCAGATAGACGTCCTCGGGGATCAGGAGGTCCATCTCCCCGCGCCGGTCGGCCAGGAGGGATTCCCGGCTCTCGAGGGAGGGGGTGGGCTCTGGGACCGCCATTCAGTTCTCCGGGGTGCGCAATCGCACCAATTCATTAAGCTTGGCCACCCTTTCCCCCCCCAGCACCCCCGTCTTCAGGCCCCGGGAGCCGAAGGCGAGAGGGAGGTGGGCGAGCCAGTCGTCGGGGACCTCCCCCGACCGGTGCGAGCAGACCGTCCACCAGCCGGCCCGTTCGGCGGCCCGGACCACGTCCCGGGTGTCGCTCAGGGTCCCGATCTGGTTCACCTTGAGGAGGACCGCGTTCGAGGAGCCCGCCCCGACCCCCCGCGAGACCCTCCGCACGTCGGTGGTGTAGAGGTCGTCCCCGACGACCCAGGTCCTCCCCCCCCCGCCGACCTTCGCGGTGAGCCGGGCGAAGCCTTCGAAGTCCTCCTGGTCGAGGGGGTCCTCCACATAGGCGAGCCCGTAGCGCTGCGTCAGCCCCTCCACGAACCCCCGTTGTCCGTCGGGGTCGAGCGTCTGCTCCTTGTAGACGTACCGACCGTCGCGGTAGAACTCGCTGGCCGCGAAGTCCAGCCCCGGCCGGAGGGAGAGACCCGGCCGCAGGCCCCTCTCCTCCGTGACCCGGCAGCACTCCACGAGGAGCTCGAGAGCGTCCACATTGCCGAGCGGGGCCACCCAACCTCCCTCGTCCCCCCGTCCCAGCGCGAGACGGGGGAAGCGCTCGCGCAGACGGGCGCCGACGAGGCGGTGGACCTCGGACATCCCCTCGATCGCCCAGGAGACCTCGGGGGCCTCGGCGACGACGATGAACTCCTGGATGTCCGGACCCCCGATGGCGTGGACCCCGCCGTTCATCACGTTCCCGACGAGCGCGGGGAAGACCGGGGGCTCCTCGGGGTGATCGGAGAGCGCCCTCCAGAGCGGAAGGTCGAGCGCCTGGGCCCCGGCCCGGGCGTACGCTACGGAGCAGGCGGTGGTGACGTTCCCCCCCAGGAAGGAGAGCTCCGGGGTCCCGTCGGCGGCGTGGAGGAGGGCGTCGAACCGCTCCTGCTCCCCCAGCGGGAAGCCGGTCGCCTCCGGACGGACCTTCTCCTTCAGACGCTCGATCCCCTGTCCGACGCCCCCCTCCGGGAAGGCCACGACCTCATGCGCCCCCCGGGAGGCTCCGCTGGGGGAGGCGGCCCGGACGCGAACCCCCCGGTCGGTGAGGACCTCCACCTCGACCGTGGGGCGTCCCCGGCTGTCGAAGATGCTCCGGGCCTTCAATGATTGGATCCGCCCCGGGCCGCTCATGGACGACCCCCCGCGGGCTCGACGAACTCGGTGAGGACCCCTCCGAGGGCCGACGGATGCGCGAAGGCGACCCAGTGGCCGCGTGCCCCCCGACGGGGCTCCCGGTCGATGAGGCGGTACCCTTCCCGCTCCAGGCGGCCGAGCACCTCCCGCAGGTTCGGAACCCCCAGGGCGATGTGATGGAGCCCCTCCCCGCGCTTCTCCAGGAAGCGCGCGATGGCCGAGTCGGGGCTGGTCGGCTCGAGCAGCTCGAGCTGGCTCTCGCCGACCGGAAGGAAGCGGACCCGGACCCGCTGGGTCGGCACCTCTTCCGGTTCCGAGGCCCGGGAGCCGAGCGCCCTCTCCCACCGGGGCAGCGCCTCGTCGAGCGAACGCACCGCGATCCCCACGTGGTCGAAACGCGTCTCCATGACGAGGACCGGGGCCTTCTCCCGCTCCCGGCCAGATATCGCTTTCCGTGGTGGGGAGGGGGACGGGAACGTTCCTCCCAGTCGGAGCGGAGCGGCCTTCCCCTCCCCCTTCAACTTGGGACCTCGGTTTTATTCTTGGGGTATCGGGCGCTCGTCCGTACAGCCTCACGGCCGGCTCCGCGGCGCTGGGCGTGCACCACCGAGCGGCGCGGAGGGCCCCTTCTTCCACTACAGAGCTCCACGCGAAGAGGAGCTCGATGGGCGGAAGGGGGAGCCGCTACCGGCCGGACGGGTTTCCGCTCACCCTCCGTGGTGGGAGGGGGTGTGGACCCTCTCCCGCCCTCGGTCCCGGGATCGGCCACCTCCCGCCCTTGACCCGGACGGTCCGCGGAAGGACCGGCGCAGCTGCTCCCGGATCCGGGGGAGCTGCTCAGTAATCCCGGTTCGGGGTGTGCTCCCCGAAGATCCCCCGCCAGAGATTGGAGATCTCCCCCAGCGTCGCTCGAGCCCGGAGGGCCGCCACGACTGCCGCCATCACGTTCTCGCCCCGGGCGGTGCTCTCGCGGAGCGCGTCGAGGGCGCGGCGCGCCCGTTCCTGGTCCCGGGACCGGCGGAAGGCCCGGACCCGCCGGGCGGCGCTCGCCTCCAGGGAAGGGGGGATCCGCTGCCCGGCCACCGCTCCCCGTCCGGGAAAGAGCCGGAAGGAACGCTCGGTCTCCGTGTGGGAGTTCACGCCTACGATGAGCTCGGTACGGCTCTCCAGCGCCCGGGCACGGCGGTAGGCCTCGCGGGCGATCTCCCGCTGGTAGTAGCCCTGCTCGACGGCCCGGGCGGCCCCCCCGATCCGGTCGATCTCCCCCAGATAGCGACGGGCCTCCTCCTCGATCTCGTCGGTGAGGTCCTCCACGGCCCACGCGCCCGCGAGAGGGTCCACGGTGAGCGGGACACCACTCTCCTCGGCGAGGATCTGCTGGGTGCGCAGCGCGAGTCGGGCGGAGTCCTCGGTGGGGAGCCCCAGCGCCTCGTCGAGCGAGTTGGTGTGGAGCGACTGCGTCCCCCCGAGCACCGCCGAGAGGGCCTCCACGGTGGTCCGGATGACGTTGAGCTCGGGTTGCTGGGCCGTGAGCGAGGAGCCCGCCGTCTGGGTGTGGAAGCGCAGGCTCTGGGAGCGCGCGCTCTTCGCCCCCAGCCCCTCCCGGGTCAGCGAGGCCCAGAGCCGCCGGGCGGCGCGGAACTTGGCCACCTCCTCGAGGAAGTTCCGGTCCGCCGAGAAGAAGAAGCTCATCCGGGGAAGGAACTCGTCGACGTCGAGCCCCCGCGCCTGGACCGCCCTCGCGTACTCGAGGCCGTCCGCGAGGGTGAAGGCGACCTCCTGCGCCGCGGTGGCCCCGGCCTCCCGCATGTGGTAGCCGGACACCGAGATGGTGTTGAACTGCGGCATCTCGCGCGTGGCGAACTCGATGAGGTCGACGGTGAGCCGGAGGGAGGCCGCCGGGGGGAAGATGTACGTCCCCCGCGAGGCGTACTCCTTGAGGATGTCGTTCTGGACGGTTCCGCCGATCCTCGCCCGGGGGATCCCGGAGGCCTCGGAGGAGACGACGCAGAGCCCGAGGAGGATCGGGGCGGTGGCGTTGATGGTCATGGAGACGGTCGCCTGGCCCCACGGGATCCCCTCGAAGAGGGTCGCCATGTCGTCGGTGGTGGCGATGGAGACGCCGCACCGGCCGACCTCCCCGCGGGCGCGCGGGTGGTCCGGGTCGTACCCGATCTGCGTGGGAAGGTCGAAGGCCACGGAGAGCCCGGTCTGCCCTTGCGCGAGGAGCTGGCGGAAGCGCCGGTTGGTCTCCCGGGCCGTTCCGAAGCCCGAGTACTGCCGCATCGTCCAGAGCCGCCCGCGGTACATCGTCGGCTGGATCCCCCGGGTGAACGGGGGGTTGCCGGGGTAGCCGATCCGCTCCTCGTAGCGCCGAGGCTCGTCCTCGGAGGGGAGGCCCAGCCTGGGCTCCGACGGAGGGGTACCGTCACCTCTCGAGAGCTCGGAGCGCGCCCGCTGGCGCCAGCGTTCCCGGGCCGGGCCGCCCGAAGCCTCCGTCATCGCTCCTGAGCGAGGGGACGGGGCTCAAAAGCGTTGGCGGGCAACCCCGCCGGGAGGAGGGGACGAGGTTCCCGGCTCAAGCGGGGAGGGGGGAAGGACGCAGCCGCTCGAGCGTGGTGAGGTCGAGCTCGAGGAAGCTCACCGCGCAGGGGAGCTTGAGCTCGGTCAGGACCCGGGGATGGACCTCCCCGAGCCAGAAGAGGCGCTCCCCGGCCAGCCGGACCTGGGCCGATCGGCCGGGGAGCGTCCCGGGGACCTCCAGCGGCTCGCGGGCGGCCTGGACCCCGAGGAGGGTGAGGAGACGCTCCCCCCAGGCGGCGGCCTGCGCGAACCCAGTGCCCTCGGCGGCCTCCAGGAGGGCGAGCCTGCGCTCGGTCCGCGTGCGCGTCGGCGAGGTGCGGTCCGGCACGACGACCGCCCCGACCTCGAAGACGCGCTGTGGATACGGGGAGCCGGTGTTGCGGGAGAGCGCCTCCAGGAGACCGGGCGCAAGCGAGGAGCGCACATGCGAGTACTCCTGGGAGGGGGGGTTCACCAGCGGAAGGGACTCCCCCAGGCCTGGACCCCGCGCCGCGGCCCCGGCCGAGACCAGCGTGGGGACGTAGAGCTCCTGGAATCCCATCCCCATCGCCACCTCCCTGAGCTGGTCCTCCAAATGCGCCGGTGGAAGCCTCCGGCCCTGGGTGAGGGCCGGGGCCAGCAACGGGGCGAGACGGTTGTACCCCTGGGCGATGGCGACCTCCTCGGCGAGGTCGCACTCCGCGAGGAGGTCCGGCCGCCAGGGCGGGACCTCCACCCGGACCTTCCCCTCCTTCGGCTCCGCCCCCAGGCGCAGGGTGTGGAAGAGATCGACGAGCTCGGAGGCGCTGAAGCGCGTGCCGAGGGTCCGGGCGAGGGAGGTAGGGACCGCCGAGAGGGACCGGGAACGGATCGTCTCGAGACCGTCGTCGACACGCTCCGGGCGGTGGATGGGGAAGGGGTGGACCTTCCAGCCCCGCCCGGCGAAGGGGAGGAGCATGTAGCCGACCAGCTCCCGGACGCGCGCAGCGTTGGTGCCCGTCGACTCGATGAGGATCCGCCGGTCCCCGGGCCGGATCTCCCCTCCCGGGGTGGCGTTGAGCACCGGCGGGAGGGAGAGGATGCGGTCCTGGGAGTCGCGCAGGGTGAGCGCGAGCTCCCCCTGGCGGCCGAGGGCGCCGTACCTCTGGGCCATGGGGTGCTCGTCGAAGAATCGCGCGGCGCTCATGGGCTCGGTCCCCCCGAGGGGAACGAACTCGATCTGGCCGAGGGGCTCCAGGGCGTAGCGGATGGGCGGCGTGAGGCGCTCGAGAGGGTAGAGACCGAGGCTGCCCGCCCGTCGGTCCTGCCCGGTCGTCGAGTGCAGCAGCTCCTGGTAGCGGACCAGTTCCTCCCGGAGGCCCTCGTCCAGGGGCCGGTCCGCCGGGGCGACGACCACCGCGGCCTGGAACTCTCCCCGGAGCGGGGAGACGGAGGCGTTCTGCCGCCCCTCAGCGCCCGCGACGGGCGCCGGCTCCGTGGCGTAGTCCAGGCCGCGCGCGCGCCCCAAAAGACCGTTGAGCTCGCGGGCGAGCCCAGCTTCGTCGAGGAGGTCGAGGCGGTCCGGGGTGACCTCCAGGATGAGCTCGCTCCCCTCGATCGCTCCCGGCTCGACCTTGCTCCGGAAGAGGACCTCGCGGAGGGTCGGCTCGGAAAGCTCCTCCCCCAGGAGGCTCCGGAGACGCCCGAGGTCCACGCGGCTCACCGGCATGGGCAGCTAGCGTACCCTCCACTCGGAGAGACGCGGCAGGTCGTCCAGGAAAAGCTCCCGGATGTCGTTGACCCCGAGGGCCACCAGGGCCAGCCGGCCGATCCCGATCCCCCACGCCGCCGTGGGCACCTTCACCCCGAGCGGACGGAGGACCTCCGGCCGGAACATCCCCCCCGGGAGCGCCTCGATCCACCCCAGGGTGGGGTGCCGCACCATCCCCTGGACGCTCGGCTCGGTGAAAGGGAAGTAGGTCGGCTGGAAGCGGACCTCGCGAATCCCCAGGGCGTGGGTGAACTGCTCGAGGAGCCCCAGCAGGTGCCGGAAGTTCAGACCGCGCGCCCCCATCACCCCCTCCGCCTGGTGGAACTGCAGGTGGTGCTGGGCGTCCACCGCGTCGCGACGGAAGACCAGATCGAGCGAGTACATCCGGAACGGGGCCTTCGGGTGCGAGGCGAGGTAACGGGCGGTGGCCGCGGTGGTCTGACTGCGGAGCACCACCCGCTTCGCGATCTCCACGTTGTAGGGGGTCTGCCAGCCGGGGGAGAGCGGCGCCTTCATCCGGGGAAGGGAGCGCCCCTCGTGCACGGCCGAGACGGCGCGGAGGAGCGGACCCGGCGGAGCCGCCCCCTCCACCCCGGCGAGCGCGAGCATGTCCTGCAGCGACCGGGCCGGGTGGGCCTGGGGCATGAAGAGCAGGTCGTTGTTGTAGAACTCCTGCTCGACGAGCGGACCGAGGTACTGCTCGAAACCGAGACCGACCAAGACCTCCTCGACCTGGCGGAGCCACTCGAGGTAAGGATGGCCCCGGGCCCCTCCCAGGTAAGGGACGGGAGCGCGGACGTCGTAGGGGCGGAACTCGACCTGCTCCCACCGCTGGCCGAGCAGCAGATCGCTCGTGAGCGGCCCCACGGCCGCCGGTCCCACGCTCTCCACAGAGAGCTCGCGTCCCTGGGGCGAGGGGGCCCAGGAGCGCTCGGTCCGGGGGTCCACCCGGAGCAGGCCCCGGCGGACCAGGAGATCCGCCCGCGTCCTGTCCTTCGGCGCCCGGCCTTCGGACACCTCCCGGAGCTCCACCTCCTCCTCGAGCTGGGAGGGGGGGGGCCCCGTGAGGGAGAGGCTCTCCCCCAGGGAGACGAGGCCCTTGCGCTTGAGCTGTCCGAGGGCGATGTTCAGGTCGTCCTGCGCGAAGGCCTCCTTGAGTTCGGAGAGCCTCCGGGGCCCGACCGCCAGGGCGTTGAGCAACCGGCGCTCGGGCAGGCCCTCGCTCCGGGAGGCCTCCCCCCGCTCGGTGAGCTTCCACTCCTCCCGGTGCCGCTCGTCGCAGACGACGAGACCCTTCGCCTTGAGACGCTGGAGGGCTCCGCGAACGGCGTCCATAGGGCGCTGGGCGAGGGGGGCCACCTCCCCCTCGGCCAACGGGGGAGCGGCGCCCGAGCTCTCGCGGGCCTTCAGCGCCGCCAGCACGGTCCGCTCGATCTCCGACAGGCTGAGGGCGGACGGTTCCGGGACGTCCTCCTCGGGCACGGAGCGCCCTAGGGGGGACTCCCGATAAGGCCTGCGCCGGAGCGGGGGGCCCGGTCCGGTCTCTCAGCGCAGAGGCACCTCGCAGAAAGGACAGTGACCCGCCGAGGCCGGCACCAGGCGGCCACAGCTCCAGCAGGGGACAGGTACCTCCTCCGTGCCGGCGACCGGCTCGGGGAGCGGAGAAGCTCCGGCCGGTGGGGCAAGCGGTCCTGGTGGTGGCGGGGTCTCGGACGAAGGGGAGGAGGGCGTCTCGGGCGCGGGCGAGGGGCCGGCTAGGGGATCGGAGCCTCCCGTCGTGGAGGGATCGGGCTCCGCCGCGGCCGTTCTCCCCTCAGGCTGACCCGGGGCCGGTCTCTCCTCGACCGGGCGGGGCGCCACCGACGGACCGGCGGGGGAGGCCGCTGGAGAGGGCTCCGAAGGGGGGGCGGAAGGACCTGAAGTTGGGGGGAGCCCTGCCCTCCCAACGGCGGCCAGGGCCGGGACGGTGACCCCGGCCGTCGTCCCGGGGCCCGGCCCTCCCGGCTCGGGGGACCCGGGGCGAGCCCGGGACCGGCGTCGGCGGAGCCCGAGCACGTACCCGAGGCCCGCGGCCCCCGTCATGATCAGGGCGAAGAACAGGAGGCTCGCCGGATAGGTCAGGAGCGGCGCGAGGAAGGTCAGGTATCCCCCCAGCAGGGTCACGTCGACCAGGGTGGTGTTGCTCCCGACCATCGAAGGCGTGTAGATGTCCGCCTCCACCAGGATCCGGTCGGAGAGGAAGGCGAGCGGGATCGGGTAGGAGGCGCTCGCCACTCCAGTGGCGTTGGAGCGGACGGTCTCCTTCGCGAGGACGCTGGTCGTCCTGAGCCCGGAAGGGGAGGAGAAGAAAGTCACGTTCACCGGCACGTTGGCCAGCGGCTGCGAGCCGTTGTAGACGCTCAGGGAGACGGTGAGGGTCGCCCCCGGCTGGCCGTTCGACGGGGTCGGAGTCATCACGATGTTGGCGAAGTGGTCGGTGAGGTCCGCGTAGAGCTGGAGGGCGTTGTTCGGGGACCCCCAGCCGGTCACCGGGTTCCAGCCCGCCTGCGCAGAGTAGACGCAGTTCGAGCCCTGGGTGATCTCCCGGAAGGGGGCGGGGGAGAAGCCCCGGCCCTGTGCGGTGCCGAGCACGTAGAGGCGCGGGTTGAGGAAACCCATCCGGTGACCACCCACCGCATCCATCTCGGCGGTGAGGCCGGCCCACATCGGCGAGGCGAAGGAGGTCCCCTCCCCCTGCACCACCTGGCCGTTGAAGTAGAGGACGTTGTCCGCCGCGGCCGCAGCGACATCCGGGACCCCCCGATGCCCGGGGGCGTACTGCTGGATCTCCTGGTACGCGGAGCCCTGCTCCTGCCAGGTCGGGGTGGCGTAGCTCACCGAGAAACCCCCGCCGCTGTCCTTCCAGGCGACCTCGCTGACCAGCGAGCCGAGCGGTCCGATCGTCGGCTGGGTCCCTCCCACCCCGGTGACCCACGGGGAGGAGGCCGGGTACATCGTGTCCACCGTCCCGCTGCAGGCGCTGCTCAGGGTCCCCCCCTGCCCGCCGTCATCCCCGGAGGCGGCGAAGACGCTCATCCCCTGCACCGCCGCCTGCTCGAAGAGCGCGTCGGCCTGCGACTGGTAGCTGGTCCCGGGGGTGTCCGGCGAGCCGAAGGACATGGTGAGCACGTCGGGGTTGAGCGTGTTCACCAGGAAGGAGAGCGCGTTGAGGAGGTCCGTCGTGGAGGGGGAGTAGGAGGGGGCCGGCCCCTCCGGCACGTAGACGACCTCGAGGTGGGCCCCCGGCGCCTGGGAGACCGACCACTCCATGTCCAGGGTGAGCTCGAAGGACCCGCGGCCCGGATCGTTGACCGCGTTCGCCGAGGGGGCGGGGGCCCCATAGAGCGGATAGGCCGTGTAGTTGAAAGCGGGCTCTCCGCTCGGATAGATCTGGTTGGAGAAGGCCTGGATATCGCCGGGGGAGAAGCCGAGGCCCCAGAGGAGGATCCCGATGGTGGTGCCGGAAGCGTAGACCGAGGGGCTCGTGATGTTGTAGAGGTTGTTGAGCCCGTAGATCGTGTGGGGGTCGTTCGGGCCGATCGGGCTCAGGGCGCCTTGCCCTGGCCGCGCGACGCCGGCCCCCCTCCCCGGTCCGAGCGGTTGGGAGAGGGTCTGGAAGGTGCGCGTCCCCGCGGAGAGCCCGCTGACCGCCGCGACCGTCGGCGCCAGGGAGGTCGGCAGGACCGGAGGGCTTGCGGGGAGCATGACCGGCGAGCCTGCCGCCGTTCCCTCGACGAGCGTGGTGTGGAAGAGCTGGTCGGCCGCCCTGGCCGTTCCCTCCAGCCCGAGGAAGAGGTGATCGGCGTACTGCTCCGTCACCCGGAACCCCGCGCCCTCCAGCGACCCGAGGAGGGACCGGTAGGTGCCCGGAGAAGGTCCGAAGGTGGCCCCGAACTCGGCCGGCGTGAGGAACTTCCCGTAGTAGGGGCTGCCGGGAGAGGAGACCCCGGAGGCGAGCTCGGAGAGGTAGCCGGGGTCTCGGGGAGAGAGCGAGAGGGTGAGGTTGATGGGCTGGGAGGCCGGGACCTGGGCCACCGCCGAGAGCGAGGCCAGGAGCGTGGGATCGTACCCGAGCGCGGAGGCCGAAGGCCCTTCGGGCACGAGCGGGGACGGGCCCCCGGTCCCGCTCCCCGAGGAGGCCGAGGGGGAGAGGGGGACGGAGCGCGCGAGGGCACTGGGCGTGAGGAGCGTTCCCACGACGAAGAGGACGACGACGAGGGGGCCGACCCACGGCGCAGGCTCCCCTCGGCGGGGGTTCGCCGATCGCATCGAAGAATGAGGGGGGGTTCCCGTCTTTATCCCTTTGTTCCCGCGCGCGGGGGGAACGCCGGGGCGGAACCGGCATCGGGCCCCGTGGGCCCGTCGGAAGTCAGCTTCGCGGTTCCGCGTTCCAGAGGGGCTTGGTGTATCCCGCGGGGAGGGCGAAGGATGAATCCTTCCCGAAGGGGTCCGGCCGAGGCCCCGGGACCTGTCCTTCGAGCCCTCGAAGGTAACGGTCGATCGCTTCCGCCGCCTTGGTCCCGGCGGCCATGGCGTAGACCACCGACTTTCCCCCCGCGGCGAAGATGCCGGGGACGGCCGTGGCATAGCCCTCCCCCTTCCCTTCGACCCAGCCCCCGGCGGACTCCCTGAGGTCGAGCCCCTCGTCGAGGCCGCTGAGGTCGGCCTTCTGCCCGACCGCCACCACCACCGTGTCGCAGGGGATCGTCTCCTCCGATCCCGGGACCGGCCTGAGCGAGGCGCGCCCGGAGGCCGCCGGAGGGCCGGGCTCCATGCGGACCACCACGAGGCCCTCGACCCGCTCGGAGCCCGCGACCCGGACCGGGGAGAGCTGGAAGCGGAAGTGAATGCCCTCCTCCTCCGCCCCATGGAGCTCCTCCGGGTCCGCCGGCATCTCCTCACGCGTCCGACGATAGACCAGCGTGACCTCTCCCCCGGGGGAGAGGCGCACGCAGGAGCGAACAGCGTCCATGGCCACGTCCCCTCCCCCGATCACCACGATCCGCCGGCCCACCTCCACCGGGATCCCGCGGTGGACCTTGCGGAGGAGGCCGAGGGCGGGCAGGACCCCCGGGAGCTCTTCCCCAGGGACGTGGAGGCTCCGGTGGGTCGAGGTCCCGATGGTGAGCAGAACCGCGCGATACCCCCGGGCCAGAAGGTCCTTCGGACGGGTCTCGGCGCCGATGCGATGCGCCGGGACGAACGTCACGTCCAACCCTCGGAAGCGATCCAGATCCTCCTGGAGGTCCTCCCCGCGGATCCGGTAGTTCGGGATGGTCCGGATGAGGCCCCCGAGCAGCTCCTCCTGCTCGAAGACGCTCACCGAGTATCCTCGGACGCCCAGCTCCCAGGCGGCCATGAGACCGGCCGGCCCGGCTCCCACGATGGCGACACGCTGGTTGCGGGGGGCCCGGGGAACATAGACGAGGTCGCTCCTTCCCTCCTCCAGCGAGACGCGCTTGAGGTGGCGGATGGCGATGGGGACGCCCTTCTTCTTCACCACGCAGGCGTCCTCGCAGTAGTGGTAGCAGACCTTGCAGAGCGTGGTCGCGAGCGGGTTCTCCCGGAGCGTCACCACCGCGGACTCGTCGTACTTCTCCTCCGCGACGAGCCGGATGTACTCTCGGCAGTCCTGCGAGATGGGGCAGGCCTCCACGCACCAGGGCCGGCGGCACTGGATGCAGCGCTTGGCCTCCAGGACCGCGTCCTTGAGGGGGTAGGGATGGAGGATCTCTCCGAAGTCCTGGACCCGCTGGGCCGGGGGGGTCTCGGGGATCGGGACCCGCACCGGATTGAGCTTCGGTGGGACCACCTTCGGAGCGGGTACGGCGCCGGACATCTACCCACGGTAGGGACCGCGCGTATTTCCGGGTGCCGTCAGCAGGGTCCCCGACGTGGGGGAGCTTGACACGCCCCGGACCGGGGGCCTGGGACGGGGCAAAGAGGAATAGCCCGAGCCCTCCTCCCCCTTCCGTCCATGCCCTCCGACTCGCTGTCGAGCTCCCTCCGGGCGGTGCTCGCGAAGATCGCCCGGAGCACCTCGGTCGACGAGACGCTCCTGGGGGAGGTGGTCCGCGACATCCAGCGGGCGCTCCTCCAGGCGGACGTGAATGTCGAGCTCACCGCCCGGCTCACCCAGCGTCTCAAGGCCCGGGCCCGGGACGAGAAGCCCCCGGCCGGGGCGAACCTAAGGGACTTCCTCGTTCGGATCATCTACGAGGAGATCCGGGCCATCCTCGGCGAGGCCAAGCCCTACGAGGTCCGGCCCAAGAGGATCATGCTGGTGGGGCTCTTCGGGCAGGGGAAGACCACCCAGGCGGCGAAGCTCGCCCGGTTCTACCAGAAGAAGGGCGTGCGGGCCGCGCTCGTTGCGGCCGACGTGCACCGGCCGGCCGCCATCGACCAGCTCGAGCAGCTCTCCCGCCGGGTCAATGCCCAATTCTACGCCGACCGGGGCGAGAAGCGCGCCGAGCGCATCGCCCAGGAGGGCCGCGCACGCTTTCCCGCCTCCGACGTGATCATCCTCGACACCGCGGGGCGTAGCGCCCTCGACGACGAGCTCATCGCCGAGGTGAAGCGCTGCCGGCAGGTCTTCGAGCCGGAGGAGACCCTCCTGGTGCTCGACGGGGCGATGGGCCAATCCGCCGGTCGATCGGCGGAGGCGTTCCACCGGGCCGTGGGGCTCACCGGGGTCATCCTCACCAAGATGGACGGGTCCGCCAAGGGTGGGGGCGCGCTCAGCGCGGTCGCCGCCAGTGGTGCGCCCATCGTCTTCCTCGGCGTCGGGGAGCACGTGGAGGACCTCGAGCCCTTCGACCCCACCCGCTACGTCTCCCGTCTCCTCGGCATGGGAGACCTCCACTCGCTCCTCGAGCGCTTCGAGACCCTCGAGAACAAGGAGGAGGCGGAGAAGGCGGCCGAGCACCTGATGAGCGGGCGCTTCTCGCTCAAGGACTTCTATGTCCAGCTCGACTCCCTGGGGATCGG
>JAKATE010000225.1 GCA_021828085.1 Thermoplasmata archaeon
CGCGGGGAGCCAAGGGATCCACCCAGGCCCCGAGAACGGAAGCGGGCAGAGGATCCTCCAGTGACCCCGGCCCGTCGTGGCCCCTCTTCGGCGCGGGGAGCTCTTCCCTCGGGAACCTCCGTTGGGACCGCGCCTTCGGGCACACCCGGCGCGGGACCCGTCGGGCACCTGCGGGGAGCCCGGGTCTCCCTACGCCCTCCGGCACCCGAGGACCTTCCTCTCCTCTTCCGGTGGCTGAACGACCCCGACGCGATCGCCCCCTGGGACCGGTTCGAGGTGGACAGCTTCGAGTCCCTCCAGAACGCCCTGCGCGACGCGCCGGGCGACCCCCTGTCCCTCGCACCCCGCTTCCTGCTGCGGCGAGCCTCCGACGACCGTCCGATCGGCGTGGTGGGCTACTTCAACTCCTACACGGCGCTCGACACGGTCGACGTGTGGTACGCGATCTGCCTCCCGGAGGAGAGGGGCAAGGGGTACGGGAGCGAGGCCGTCCAGCTGCTCGCGGACTACGTCTTCTCCCACCGGAACGTCGAGCGCGTCGGAGCGACGAGCGACGTGGAGAACCCGGCGTCCTGGAAGCTGCTCGAACGCCTGGGGTTCCGGCGCGAAGGGACGCTTCGTCGGGCCCTCTTCCATCACGGAGGGTGGCACGACGTGGCCATCTACGGCCTCACGCGGGAGGAGTGGCGGACGCTCCGTCACCCGGACCGGAAGAGCCCTCGGGAGCCAGCGAAAAGCTGACCCGCACCCCCCCAAGGGGGAGGGGGAGCTCGGGAGCGAGCTGGACCGGCCGCACCTCGATCGTGTCCCGGAGATGGGTGCCGCCGCAGGGGGCGAGGTCCGCCTCTCCGATGGTGATGAGACGGACCCGCTCGACCCCCGGAGGGAGCTTCCCGGTCCCGGAGCGGTTGGGGATCTTCTCGAACTCCTCCCGGGTCACGAAGGAGACCCGTACCGGGACGTGGCGAGTGAAGAACTCCTCGTTCGCCTCCTTCCCGAGCGCTTCGAGGGCCCCCTCCGGGAGCGGGCGCTCCAGGTCGAACTGACCCCCCTTCGCGGAGACCTGGGCCTTCTCCGTGCGGAGCCCGAAGCGGCGGTAGGCGAGGGCCGAGAGGAGGTGCTGAGCGGTGTGGGAGCGCATGTGGGCGTGCCGTCGGGGCCAGTCGATCTCGCCGACGACCCGCATGCCCCGCTGCACGGCAGAGGCCCCCTTCCTGGCCAGTCGGTGGAGCGTTGCCCCGCCCTGATGGCCCACGTCCACGACGTCGACGGTGGAGCCGTTCGGCAGCCGGAGGGTCCCCTGGTCGCACGGCTGGCCCCCGCCGGTAGGGTAGAAGAGGGACTCGGAGAGGACCACCCCTCCGGGAGGGACCGAGACCACCTCGGCCTCGAACCGGGTCTCGTAACCGGCGTCCAGGCTCGTCAGGTACCGAGGCTCGGGGAGATGTTCCGGGGGCACGACCGGTCAGGTCAGAGGGGATAGAAAGCCGCCGTCGACCCTGCTCCTCCGACCTCGTCCTGGCTCGGGTCAGGGGGGGAGGTGTGCCCTGGGACCCTACGCTTTCTCCCCCGCGGGCCCGGTTTTCGGTGCCCGGAAACCTCCGCGACACTCGTAAGCTAAATACGGCCCCTTTACTCACAAAGCCCCGTCTGAGGAACATCCTCCATGGCCACCACTCCTGCCACTTCCACGACCGCCGTCCAGGCCCCGGTTCCCACCGAACGCGTAGGACCCCCGTCCCGGCCGACCGCTCCCCTGCGCGACATCTCCATCATGATCGGTGGACAAGGGGGCGACGGTACCCTCACGGTCTCCGACCTTCTGGGGCGCTACTTCCACGCCCAGGGGCTCTACATCTACACGGCGCGCGCGGTCCTCTCCCGTATCCGGGGTGGGCACGCGGACGCCTCCACCCGGGCCCATGTGGAGCCGGTGTGGGCCCAGAAGCCCGTCCAGGACGTGCTCGTCGCCTTCGACGACGACGCTGTCAAGGTCGGGCTGAAGGAGCTCGACCCCCACGGGTTCGTCCTGGCCGACCAGGGCTCGGTCAAGACCGAGGGGGCCAACATCTACCACCTCCCGCTCTCCATCACCGCGGCCAGCAAGGTGGGCAACGGGCTGTACAAGAACACCGTAGCCTACGGGGCCCTCTCCGCGCTGCTCGGGTTCGACGTGGCCGCCGCGCGCGGGGTCATCGAGAAGCGCTTCGGGCGCCGGGGCGGGGACGCCCTGAACTTCAACCTCAAGGCCTTCGACCTCGGCCGTGAGCTGGTCAAGGAGGCGGGACTGCCCGCGCCGCTCTTCACCGTGGCGGCAGGGAGCGCGAAGGACCACATCCTGATCTCGGGGAACCAGGCCTGCGCGCTGGGCTTCGTGGTCGGCGGAGGCCGCTTCTTTTCCGGGTACCCCATCACGCCCGCGACCTCGATCATGGAGAACCTGGACAAGATGCTCCCGCAGTTCGACGGGATCGTCCGCCAGGTGGAGGACGAGCTCGGCGCGATCAACATGGCCATCGGCGCCGCCTACGTCGGCGCGCGCGCGATGACCGCCACGAGCGGTCCCGGGCTCTCCTTGATGACGGAGGCCATGGGGCATGCGGGCGAAGCGGAAGTGCCGCTCGTCATCGTCGACTGCCAGCGCGTCGGTCCGTCCACCGGGGAGCCCACCCGGCACGAGCAGAGCGACCTGCTCTTCGTCGTCTTCGCCTCCCACGGCGAGTTCCCGCGCTTCGTCCTGGCGCCGGGGTACGCCTCCGACGTCTTCGAGATCACCGTCCAGGCCGTGAACCTCGCGGAGAAGTGGCAGATCCCCGTCTTCATCATGCTCGACAACGACGAGAGCGAGAACACCCAGACCACCCCCGGGTTCGACCTCTCGAAGGTGCACATCGACCGGGGCAAGCTGCTACGCCAGGAGGAGCTGGACAAGATGCCGGCCTACAAGCGGTACGAGTTCACCCCGGACGGCATCTCTCCAC
>JAKATE010000226.1 GCA_021828085.1 Thermoplasmata archaeon
CTTCTGCGCGTGGGAGTTCGCTCGCGCTGACGACGGGCGGGCTCCGTCGGTCGCGCGAGGTCGACCTGGGTCTGGATGGGGACCGTACCAACACGAGGGACGCCACTCTCGGAGGCCGGAGAAGCTCGCAGCGAGCTCGTTTCTCGGATTCCAGCACTTGCCCGCCGGCCCACTGACGTGACTGCGTGAGTTCTCGGTGGCGCGTACCCCTGTAGACTCCGGCAGGTATCCTGGCGGGGGGGTTTGGGGGAGGGCGGGCTCCACGGCTGGTGCGCGAGCTGCCCTTCCGAGGAGCGACGCTCGGCGATCGAGCGGACGTCGATCAGGCGAAGTGGGGGGAGATTCACCGGTCAGCTCCCCAAGGGACTTGCGAGTTCCTTTCCTCACGCGGAGGGAGGTCGCCGGACTCGGCTCCATAAGGAAAGTGTTACGGGCCCGCCGGGATTCGAACCCGGGTCTGAGGCTCCGGAGGCCCCTGTGATATCCAAGCTATACTACGGGCCCGTGAGGCTGCCTTCCGATCCGCGTCCTAGCCGACCGGCTCCGGTGGGCCCTCTGCCAGGGGGGAACCTAATTGATGCTTGTGGTCCTCTGGGAAGCCGGGAGGACGCCCACGCCGCCACGGGAACGACCGTCCGCGGACCCGGGGAGGGAAGTCCGGGCCCCTGTTCCCGGCCTTGGGTTGACCTTCCGGGAGCTCACTCCCTCCACCTGGAAGGACTTCGTTTCTCTCTTCGGGGAGTACAACGGGGTTCAGGCGGGCTGCTGGTGCATGTTCTACCATCGACGGGGCCCGAACCGGGCCCCCACCGAAGAGCTACGTCAGCGGGCCAACCGGCAGGACCATCGGAAGCTCGTGGAGAAGGGGGAGGGACAGGGAATCCTGGTCTATCAGGGGGGGAGGCCGATCGGCTGGTGCCAGTACGGGCGACGCGAGAGCCTTCCCCGCATCGAAGAGGGGCGGAAGTACGCCGGGCTGCCGCCGGAGCTCCGCGCTTCTCCCCGCTGGCGGATCACCTGCTTTTTCGTCCATCGGCCCTACCGGCGCCGTGGCGTCGCGGGCCGGGCCCTGCGAGCGGCCCTCCGGTCGATCGCCTCCCAGGGGGGTGGCCTGGTGGAAGCGTACCCGGCGACGAACCCCCGCGCGGTGGGAGTCTGGTTCGGGTCCGTCGGGATGTTCCGTCGGGAGGGCTTCGAAGTAGTCTGCCCGTTCGGCCAGAGCAACGTGCTCGTCCGCCGGAGCGTCGCCGCGGATTAGGCTCACCGGGACGGGGGTTCCCGGGGGGCCCGAGCCGTCTCGGGAGCCGACAACCGCCCTTTCCGCCAGGCGCGGTTGTAGCGTCGCCCGCGTCGGAACTCGGAGAGGACGGTGAGCGTTCCGACGCCGTTGTAGAGGACGAACTCGTCGAACCGATGGATCCCCCGGGTGGAGGCGACCGACGAGAGCGCGTCTCGGAGCGGGAGGAGGCGCTCCGGTGCGAGCTCCAGCGGATGCTCCCCCGGCTGATAGAGCGCTCCGAGCGGGAAATCGCGCCCGTGCTCCCGCGACATTTCCACATGCCCGCCCATGAGGAAGCGGACCGGATGGGTCTGCGCGAACTGCACCAACCGGTCCACGCTCGCCCGATAGGACTCCATGTCGAAGACGTACAGGCGGCCCGGAAGGAGCGCGTCCCCCGTGAGGAGGAAGCCGGTCCTCGCGTCGTAGATGGCGATGGACGCGCTGTGATGACCGGGGATGGGAAAGATCAGGAGACTCCGGCCTCCGAGCTCGAAAGCACGGGGTCCGGCGGTCGGGCCGGAGAACCCGAAGAAGCGGTGGACCTCTTCCGCCGTGCGCCCGACGATCCGCGTGAGCGGACGGCCACGGAACTGGGGGTCCCCCGACACATGGTCAGAATGCCCGTGCGTGTGGGCGACCACGAGCTCGTAGCCTTCCCGGGGGTTCCGGACCAGCCAGTCGTTCACCAGGGCATCCACCGTGCTCCGAAGTGGGAACCGGCGCCCGTCGGCGGCAGTGCCCGTGTCGAAGAGGATGGCGCGATCCGCCCCAAAGAAGAGGTAGAGGAACGGGGCCTCGAAGGAGACCCCCTTGCTCTCCCGGAGGATGTACGTCGCGGGATCGTAGCGGTGGACCTGGATGGGAGGGTCCGGGGGCCCGGCTGGGGAGGAAGGCCCGTGGATCCAGCGATCCGGAAAGTTCCCGGGAGGGAGGCTCCGCGCGGAAGGCCCAGGGGGGGACTCGTTCACGGGGCCGCTCGCCTCCTTGGGAGCGGGGGGGCTCCGGTCCCGTCCGGAGGGCGTGGAATCCGTTGCGCCGCGGGGGTCCCGATCCCGGGCTCGAGCAGCCCCTCGAAGAGGATCGCCTCGATCGAGGGAAGGAGCCGGTCCCACTCGAACCGGCCCGAGGCGGTGAAGGCCCAGTCGACCATGAGGCCGTCGAGGAGCGCCAGGAGCGCGGTGCTCGCAGCTTCAGGATCGAGGTCCCGGCGGAACTCTCCGGACCGGACCCCCGCGGCGAGGAGGTCGCGGAACCGCTTGTGCACCCGCTCGTACCGGTCCCCGATCCTCTGGCGGAGGGAGGGGGTCTGGGCCGCCGAGGCGTTGAGTTGGAGCATCAACCGGGTCCGCTCGCGTCCGACGCGTGTCGGCTCGGAGATCACCGAGCGTAGCAGACCCCGGAGCCGCTCTGCGCAGGAGGCCAGGGCCGGGGACTCCCGGTCGGAGGCCTTGACGCGCTCCTCCAGAGTGCGCTCCTCCAGCGCGAGGAGAAGCCCCTCCTTGCTCTCGAAATGGCCGTAGATGGCCCCCTTGCTGAGCCCGCTCGCTCGGACGATCTGGTCCATGGAGGTGGCGGCGACCCCCCTCTGGGCGACGAGCTTCGCGGCGGAGGCCAGGATCCTCTCACGGACCTTGGCACGCCGGGCCTCGGAGATCTTGGGCATGCCGGACCCCACGGCGGCCCTACAAGATCGGA
>JAKATE010000227.1 GCA_021828085.1 Thermoplasmata archaeon
ATCCAGCTCTCGGCACCGGAGCTCAAGGAAGTGGCGGACCTGCCTCCGCTCGTGTCGCGCAAGAGGCCCTCGGCGCCCAAGGCGACCTCAGCTCCCTGAGCGGTCGTCCCGGTGGGCCCCCCCGCCGAAATGCACCGGCGCCCGACGGGCGCCTCTCCCTCTCCCCCTCCCTCTCCCGCGCCGTTCTACGGGCGGGCCTCGCGCTGGAGGAGCGCGGCCCAGGACGCCTGGACCTCGTGCTCCACGGTGTCGATCTCCGCGTCGGTGAGGTGGCCGAACCGGCCCTGGACCTTGATGTAATCGCGCACGGGCTTGAGCTGCCCCAGCTTCCGCGTGACGCGGAGCTTCCCGTTCTCCACCTCGTAGAGCGGGAAGATCCCCGTGTCGGTCGCGAGGCGGCCGATCTGGACCGTCTGGTCGGAAGCGAACTTCCATCCCGGCGGGCAGGGCGCGAGGACGTGGAAGAAGCGGGGGCCCTTGAGCGAGGCCGCCTTCTGGGCCTTGCGGAGGAAGTCCTCGGGGTACGCCACGTTGAGGGTGGCCGCGTAGACCGGGTGGTGGGCGAGGACGATCCCCATGATGTCCTTCTTCGGCTCCCCCTTGCCGCGCGCCATCCCTTCCACCGGGGTCGTGGTGGTCCAGGCCCCCTCGGGAGTGGAGCCGCTCCTCTGGATGCCGGTGTTCATGTACGCCTCGTTGTCGTACATCACGTAGAGCGCGTCCGTCCTCCGCTCGAGCATCCCGCTCAACGACTGGAGGCCGATGTCCACCGTTCCTCCGTCACCGGCGAAACCGACGACCTGCACGTCGGACATGTGCAGGGCGTCCAGCGCGGCCCGAAGCCCCGAGATGGAGGCCCCGGTCGCCTCGATGGGCGTGTCGATCATCGGGAGCCGGAGCGCGGTGGTGGGGTAGCCGGTGGCGATGATCGTCCAGCAGGAGGCCGGGACGGACACCACGGTCCGCTCCCCCGTGCCCTTCAGGAGGTAGCGCATGGCCAGCGCCGGCCCGCACCCGGGGCAGGCCGAGTGCCCCGAACGGACGAGCTCCACGGGGGGAAGCGTGAGCTTAGCCATGGAGCGGCACCTCCTTCGGGGGATCCATGTCCAGCCAGCGCAGCCCGCTGGGCTCCTTCGAGAGCAGGTCGCGGAACATCTCTCGCAGGAGCGCGGTCCCCACGTCGCGTCCCCCCACGCCCGCCAGGAAGCTCGACAGGCGGGGTTGCCGGGGCGAGGACTGGATCGCCGCCGCGACCTCCGTCGCCGCGCTCCCCATCTGGCCGAAGGTCCAGGAACGGTCCATCACGCCCAGGCGGTCCACGCGGGAGGCCAGGTCGCGGACCTCCTTCGCCGGGAAGGGGCGGAAGACCCGGATGCGGGCGAGCCCGACGCGCTTCCCCTCCGAGCGCAGCTCGTCGACCACGGCGCGCGCCGTGGTGGAGGCGGTCCCCATCGTGAGGAGCACCGCGTCCGCGCCCTCCGTCCGGTACTCCTGAAGCAGCCCTCCGTAGGTCCGGCCCATCCGCCGGCCGTAGTCCTCCTCGATCGCCGCGAGCGTCTCCGGCACCCGCTCCATGGCGCGGGCCTGCTCCCGGCGGAACCGGACGTAGTCCGCCGGTCCGACGTACGACCCGAGGCGGGTGGCCTTCCCCGGGACGAGGGTCCCCTTCGGGACCCGGGGGGGAAGGAACGCGTCGACCTGGGCCTGGGAGGGGACCTCCACGGGCTCGACGGTGTGCGAGAGGTAGAACGCGTCCTCGGCGACCATCACCGGGAGCCGGATGGCCAGGTCCTCCGCCAGCCGGAAGGACTCCAGCACCGAGTCCAGGACCTCCTGGTTGCTCTCGGGGTAGATCTGGACCCATCCGGTGTCGCGCTGCGACATGGTGTCCGTGTGGTCCGCGTCCAGGGACCAGGGAGGACCGACGGACCGGCTCACGACCCCCATGACGATGGGCGTGCGCATGCCGGAGGCCCAGTGCAGGAGCTCGTGCATCAGCAGGAGACCCTGGCTGGACGTCGCGGTGTACGTCCGCGCGCCGAGGGCGGCAGCACTGACGCAGACCTGGAGGGCGCTGTGCTCGGACTCGACCTTGATGAACTGGGCCGGAAGCTCTCCGGAGCTCACGAACTTCGCGAGCTGCTCGACGATCGTCGTCTGCGGCGTGATCGGGTAGGCGGAGATGACCTGGACCCTGGCAAGACGGGCGGCGTAGGACTGGGCGTAGTTGCCCGAGAGGACGAGCCGCGTCATGCTCCTCCCTCCACGACCATCTCGATCGCCACGGGTGGGCACTCGACCGCGCAGAGCCCGCAGCCCTTGCAGTGCTCGTTGCGGACGACCGGGAACCCCTCCGCGTCGAGGTCGATGGCGTTGTCCGGGCAGAACTTCCAGCAGAAGTTGCAGCGCGTGCACTTCTCCCGGGTGATCACGGGCTGGAGGGTCCTCCACGAGGAGGTGTGCAGGACATCGCTGGCCATCGACGCGATGGGCCCCTCGGGGACCTCGGAGGACAGGGCGGGGGCCACCGGTCCCGAGGGGGCCTTCCCCCCGGGAAGACCGGGGAGCTCGGCCACGCGGACCGTGTGGAAGCCCTCGATGGCGGCGAGGCCGTTCTCCGCCGGGCGGGCGGGCACGTGCTCGTCGATCGCATGCTGGACCGCCGAGAGGGAGACCACGCTCGACACGCGGGAGAGCGCCCCCAGCATTGTCGTGTTCACGATCGGCATCGTGCGCGAGCCGACCCCATGGGAGAGCGCGATCTGCGTCGCGTCCAGGGTGGCCACGAACGCCGGCTTGGGCGTGGGGAAGCGCTCGGGGGGGAGCGGAGAGTTGACGAGCAGCGTCCCTCCGGGCTTGAGCCCGTCCATGACCGGGGCGACCTCGACGAGCCCCGGGTCCAAGACCACGACGATGTCCGGGGCGGTGATCGCCGTGCGAAGGCGGATGGGGCGGTCGTCGATCCGCGCGTAGGAG
>JAKATE010000228.1 GCA_021828085.1 Thermoplasmata archaeon
ATCTGGTGGGGTCGGTCAGGTTCACGATGGCCGCGGAGGAGAACAGCTTGTCCAGCTGCTGGCGGGGGGCGAGCGGGAACCCGGGTAGCATGGTACCGCCCGGCGTGAAGCCGTCGAGGGACCGGTTCCCACGGTCGGGCAGGATGATCGTGGGACCGCCGCCCGCTACGACCGCGAAGCTCGGCGTGGCGTAGTAGGCCGCGGGGCCCGGAGTGACCGCACTGGTCCACGGGCCCAGGGCGCTCGCGGGACGCAGGAAGAACCCCCCGTTGAGGTCGGCGACGGTGAGGAGACCGGCGACGTCGGTCACCGAGCTCGCCTCAGGATTGCCGCCGCCGGGGGTCTGTAGCGACCAGGCCACGGTGCCGTTGTTCGCGTCGAGCGCGACGAGGTTGTTCGGTCCCCCGTCCTGGCCGAGGATGATCTGCCCGTTGGACCAGAGGGGAGTGTTGACGACCGGTCCGCTGCCGTTCCCTCCGGGGAGGGTCCGCTGCCAGAGCAGCGCTCCGTTGGACGCGGAGACGGTCAGTACCGTGTTGTCGAGAGGGACGGCGACCGCGCTGCCGTCCGTGGAGGGAGAAGATTGGTAGGGGTAGTCGTTCCCGAGCGGGTTACCGGGGAGCCCCCCGAGCGCCTTCGAGAGGTCCACCGTGTAGAGGACCGTCCCGGCCGGGGCCACGGAGGTCGAGACCCCGTCGAGCATGGGGTCCCCGTGGAACTGCGGCCAAGAGGAGGCCGCGGTAGAAGCGGGGAACGACGTCTGGGGGATCGCCGACCCGTGGGCCGCCCCCAGGGGCGTCCCGAGGGCGCCCCCTACGCCGAGGACCGCGAAGGCGACCAGGGCGAGGGCCAGAGCCCCCGCACTCGGCCGTCCCCTCCGGGAAGCCGCCGGTACTGGCCTTCGACCGCGGCCTGCCCACCGGTCCCCCGCGTTCCGCGGGGAACCGGCCGCACCCCCCTCTGTCCACTCGAATGTCCGAACGTCCTGCGTTTCGTGATGTGCCGTCGCCATCATTTCCACGCTCCCCCTTGCCACGCGGGAGGGACCTTGCTTTTGGCGCAAGGTCCGAACGGATTGGTGCAAGCCCCAGCCGTCTAGAGGGAAGGCAGAGATACTGGGCCCTTGTCCGTCCCACCATGGAATGGCCCAGCGTGCTCCTCGCCGTGCTCCTTCTCGGGATCTCGGGGACCTTGGGCGTCATCGCGGAGCTAGCCGCGCGGCGGTACGACGACGGACGTCTCTACCTAGTGGGAGGCGCGTTCTTCCTGCTGGCCCTGGTCGGCGGCCTCGCGGTGCTCGGGGCGGTCTCCCCGCTCTACGGCGGGCCCTTCCAGGTGGAACCCCTCCCGCTCCTTCTTCTGGTGGCCGCCACGGGTCTGCTCTACGTCTCCATGGTCCGTGGACGGGCGCGAAGTTCCTCGTAAAGTCGTGAAGCATGGAGGAACTGCTCCAGCACCCGACCCGCCGCCGCATCTACGAGCGGGTGCGCGACCGGCCGGGCATCGGCGCACGGGACCTGCAGCGGGCCCTGGGGCTGGGCTGGGGGGAGACGGCGCACCATCTCCGCACCCTCACGGACGCCGGAGTGCTCCGCCGGGAGCGAGGGGGCCGTCGCGACTACTACTTCCTCCCGGAGATCACCTGGGAGGACCGGAAGACCCTCTCGCTTCTGAGGAGCACCACGGAGCGTCGGATCCTCGTGACGCTCGCCGGTGCGCAGTCCCTGACGTTCCCTGAGGTCGTCGAGCGGGTGGGGCTCAGCAAGTCGACGGTGTCCTTCCACATGCACCACATGATCGACCTCGGAGTCCTAGAGGTGGTACGCAAGGAGAACGTCCCGCACTACCAGCCTCGGGACCCGGCGCGTCTCGCGGAACTCTTGAAGCGCTACGGGGAGAGCTTCGAGGACCGCCTGGTGGACCAGTTCGTCTCCGTCTGGAGCGGGCTGTTCCGGGAGTGAGAGACGGTGGGCGAGAGGAAGGCGTTCAGAGTGAAGCGCACAACCACCGGGACCGTGGGGGTGGGGAAACCGCCCTCAGTCCCGGTCATGACCGAGGGAGGGGCGCTCCATGGCCCTTGCACCAGTCGGTTCGGGCCACGCACCAAAAGCGGTGGGTATCCCCTGGGTCGTTACTCGCATGCAGGGACCCCCATGACGCAGACCCGACCCCGCTCCGCCCTCCACCCCCGGACCACCCTTCTGGCCACCGCACTGGTGGCCCTGCTGGCGCTGTTCTCCCCGCTCGCGGCGGCGGGCACGATCTACCACCCCGCCCAGGACAGTGAGCATCCGGCGGCCCTGACCTGGTCGAACGGCGTCATCAATCTCACGTTCGGGGGAGAGGAGCCTTCGTTCTACGTCTCCTCGACCCAGGACGGTCGGGTGAACGTCTCGGTCCAGGCCAACGCGCTGGCCGAGGTCGCTCCGAACGGGAACGTGGTCGCCCTCGCCGCCCTCACCGAGGCGACCTCGGCCTGGACGCACAACTGGTCCACGACGAGCAACGGGGTGGAGGTGAACCTCTCGGGTTCCGTCCCGGTCGGTCCGGTGAGCGTGCCGTGGAACTCCTCCGAGCTGCCGGACAGCAGCGAGGGCACGATGGGGTCGGCCGCGGTCGTCCTGACCTTCCACCTGTTCCAGTCCAGCTCCGGTTCGCCGTGGTCCGTCAAGTTCGACGTCTCCGCTCACGGGTGGCCCTGGGCCTCCGTGAACGACTCGTTGGGTCTTGGGCTGCGCGTGCAGGCCGCTGACGCGACGGAGATCGAGAGCAGCTCGGGGGCGGACGGGATCACCGAGGGGTCCAACGCGACGGGGAGCCCTGTCGCGAACCTGACCTGGGCCCCCTCCGCGACGGTCACGACCTCCTCGGGAACCACGGCGACCGCGACGGTCGTCCCCTCGGTGCTCGTCTCGGACGATCACCAGAACTCCGAGGTTCACCTGCTCTTCTCGGGGGTCCAGGGGGGGTACTC
>JAKATE010000229.1 GCA_021828085.1 Thermoplasmata archaeon
AAGGCTGGAGTAGGCGGTGATCAGCAGCCGCAGCGTGTCGGGGTACTCCTCCCGCACGTGCATCAGGAGCTCGATCCCGTTCTCTCCCGGCATCATCTGGTCCGCGAGGACCGCGTCGAACCGGTCGGTGGCCAGCTTCTGCTTCGCCTCCTCGGCGTCCTTGGCGAGACTGACGTCGCACTGGAAGTCCGGGGCTCTCAGGAGGCAATGCTCGATCAGCCGCAACGCGGAGGCGTCGTCGTCCACCGCGAGCAACTGGTACCGTCGGGGTTCCAACTGCGGCAGCTGGACGAACGCGAAGCTGGACACCCGGGTGGTTGAGAAAGGTGGAGTGGAGCCGCCCTGCATGGTCCCTGTACCGACCGGCCCTCGAGAGTGTCGAGGAAGGGCCAAAGGCCTATCGCTCGACCCGGATTATGAACCTGCCGTTATCGACGGGGGGAGTTCGTTCCGCGGGCCCGGGCGCTTCCCCGAGCCCGAGCGGGCCCTCCGTTGGTCCGCCCGGCCTCCGCGGGGCGGGGGCGCTGCGGGTGCGACACCTCCAAGAGCTCTCCCGGCTCAGCGGGGCCCGAGCCATGTCCGCTCCAACCGCTCCAGGCGCGCCTTCAACGTCCGGAGCACCTCCCCCCGCCTCTCCGTCGAACACGGTACCACCGCCCCCACCGTACGGGACGCCCCCTGCCGGGGCCGGCTCACCTCCCCCTCCGCCGTACTTTCCCCCCGTGTGGGCGGGTCCGGTGCCACCGCCAGGCGCCCCTCCGTTCGCGGGGATCGTCGAACGGGCGCTCGCGATCGTCATCGACAGCGTCCTGATCGGTATCGTCGCCTTCATCCTCGTGTTCGCGATCTCGTTCTCGCTCGCGCTCGGCGGGGCCCTCGTTTTCGGGCTCGGTTTCGGGATCTTCTCGGGGTTCTATTTCCTGCTCGCGGGGGTGTTCTTCCTCCTCACCCTGCTGTACTTCTGCTACTTCGAGAGCCGCTCGGGCCAGACCATCGGCAAGCAGCTGATGCACATCCGGGTCATCGACCCCAGCACCGGGCGCTCTCCCGACCTGACCAAGTCGCTGCTCCGCAACCTGCTGCGGATCATCGACGGGCTCGCGTTCTATCTCGTGGGAGCCCTGTTCGTGCTCATCACCGACCGGAAGCAGCGCTTGGGCGACATGATCGCGGGCACGATCGTGGTCCAGGCCTGAACAGGGGCGGCGGGGCCCGCGCTCGGGCGGAGCCGTGAAAGGGGTCGAATCCCGAAGGGGTCGGAGGAGCAACAGGCGCCCCGCCGAGCCCTTTCACCCCTCTGGACGTCCCTTGCCACCCTGGACCGCGGGAGGAGGAGGGATCCATCCCTCGGCGGCGACGGCCTTCCAGTCCTCGAGGTCCTGGACCGAAGGCTTTCGCGGAAGGAGAGCGACCTTGAGCCCCTGCACCGTCGCGTGGCGCTGGGCCACCTCAAAGACCCGGAACGTGCCCCACGGCAACGTGCCGAAGAACTGCCCCGCGGTCCGACGGGCGCCCGCGAGGTAGAGCGTCCCTCGCGGCGTGGGCCCCATGACCAGGTCGGCCCCGTCCTCCAAGCTCTCAAAGGCGCTCTCGAGGTACTCGGGTACCAGCGATGGGCAGTCCGCGTAGAACAGGACGATGCGCTCGAACCCCCGCTCGAAACCCTCCGACATCGCGAGGGTGATCTGCTCGCCCACGGTCCCGGGTTCATGGGGTCGCACGCTCCAGTCGGAGGAGAGCGTGGGGGCGGGGGTCCCGGCGGGGTACCGGAACCACTTCCGGACCGGGAGCACGCTGGCATGCTCGACGCACAGGTCGAGGAGGAGCCGCTGCAACCGGTAGGCCGCCTGAGCCCCGTGGGTCGCCGCGATCTCCTTGAGCCCACTCCCGAGGCTCGGGACGCTCCCGAACACGATGATGAGCTCTTCGGCGCTGACGTTCCCGGCGGCAGGGGCACCGACGGAGGACATCGGGTGCCCGAGGTGGACCGAAACGATAAGCTCTATCCGAAGCGACCCGCGCCGCTCCCCCGTCGGGGCACCACGGGCGACCCTTCGCCTCCCGCCGCGGGCGGGGCTTTGGGCGGTCGATCCGGTCCCGACCTTGGTGGCCGCGACTATCGGCAGGGCATGAGCAAGAGCTCGTTCCCGTCCGGGTCCCGGATCGTGGCGTCCCATCCCCAGGGCCGCTCGACCGGTCCTTCCGTGAACTCGACCCCCTGCTCCTTCAGCTCCTGGCACCTGCGATGGAAGTCGCCCTCCAGCAACAGGAGGATGCCGGTGTTCCCGGGTTCCAGCTTACCGTTCGCGTCGAGCTCGTCGACCTGGCAGAGATGCAGGAGGGCGCCCTTGCCCTTCCGGCCCACGGTGACCCAGTGGCCCTCCTCATCGACCGGGAAGAGTCCCAGCCGCTCGGTGTACCACCGCTTTGCCTTCTGTCGGTCGGAGACGACCACCGCGGTACTGGCCACCCACGGTGCTTTCGACGTTCGCGCTTTCGGGCCTTTCGGACTTGCCTTCATGCTCCGATTCCTCCGGATGCACGGGTCGGCCACCCTTTGAACCCCGGGGGAAGGTGGTGAAACGGTCCACGTCGGGGCGGCCCCCCTCCCACGCCATAGCTATCATCCTGCAGGTTTTCCGTGAGCCTAGTGAGCAGCTCATCCGAGAGGTGGACCACCGCCTCGCTCCCCTCGGCCCTCATCGGTCGACAGGTGGAGATGGAGGCCCTGCGCAGGGCCCTGGACAAGGCGAAGGAGGGGCAGGGGGGCTCATGGCTCATCCTCGGACCCGGGGGGATGGGCAAGACCCGGCTGCTCCGATGGCTCGAGCGCGAGGGGTCCGCGAAGGGGTTCCAGGTCTCCTGGGGGAACGGGCTCCAGGAGTCCGTCGCCCCGTTCTTCGTTTTCGAACAGGTCTTCCGCCGAAGGTCGCCCTCCCGGTCCGATCTCGATGCGTCGGGAGGA
>JAKATE010000230.1 GCA_021828085.1 Thermoplasmata archaeon
AGCTCGGAGAGGCGGTTCTCGACGGGGGTCCCGGTGAGGGCGATCCGGTGACGCGCGGGAAGACGCCGCGCGACCACCGAGGCCTGCGCGGCGGGGTTCTTGATGCTCTGGGCCTCGTCCAGGACGATGGTGTCCCAGTTCCTGGAGGCCAGGAGCTTCTCGTCCCTCCAGAGGATCGGATAGCTCGTGATCACGAGCTCGGCCGGAGCGGGCCAGGCCTTCGGCGGACGGCGGTCCCGCCCTTCTCCATGGTGGAGGAGCACTCGGAGGGACGGGGCAAAACGCTCGGCCTCCCGCTTCCAGTTCATCATCACGCTGGTGGGGCAGACGAGGAGCACGGGCCCGGGCAGCGAGCCCCCCCCGTCCTCGCGCAGACGGAGAAGGTGGACCAGGGTCTGGACCGTCTTCCCGAGCCCCATGTCGTCGGCAAGACAGGCCCCGAGCCCGAAGCGGCGCAGGAAGCCCAACCACGCCACCCCTCGCAGCTGGTAGGGCCTCAACGTCCCGGCGAAGTCCTCGGGGACGGTGGGCATCTCCAGGTGCTGGTCGCCCTGGAGCCCGCGCAGGAGGTCGTCGACCCAGCCCGAGGAGGAGAACTCGGAGACCTCGAGACCCTCGAGCGTACCGCCCGCGGAGGCCTGGAGGGCCTCCTGGAGCGACATCGTCGAGCCGCGCTTCCTGCGTTCGTCGAGCGCTCGGAGGGCTGCGCGCACGTCCTCGGGCCGGACCTCGACCCACTGGCCCCGGAGCCGCACGAGAGGGACCTTGAGCTCGGCCAGCCCCTCGAGCTCCTCCCGGGTCAGGGCCCGGTCGCCGAGGGCCACCTCGAAGTCGAACTCGACCAGCGAGCTCAGGCCGAAGAGCCCGCCCCCGGAGGTCTTCGTCGGATGGACCTTGACCTTGGCCGTGAGGGGGTTGCCCCGTCCCCACCAGGGGGGGAGGAGCACCCCGAACCCTCCCTCGGAGAGGAGCGGACCCGCCTCCTTGACGAAACGGTAGGCCTCTGAGATGGAGAGCGAGCAGGCCTCGGGGCGCGCGGTGTCCAGGAGCTTCGCCAGCGGCGGCCACAGCCGGGCCGCCCGGGCGAGGTCCGCCAAGAGCTGCTCCGGCGCGGCCGAGAGCACCTTGCCGTCCCGCTCCAGCGTTGCTGCGCCAGAGGCGTAGATCGCCCGGGACGGCACCAGAAGGGAGGGGTCCGAGCGGTCCTGCAGGAAGACCCGGAGCCACCAGCGCCCCTCGGGGGCCTCCAGGATGGAGCGGGCGCGGTCGTCCTCCTCCCGCCCGGGAGGGTCCAGGCGCAGGCAGGTGCGCACCCCGCCGCCGGCGGGGGCCAGGGCCTGGGCGCTCCAGGTGCGGAGCGCCTGATCGATCTCGGTCGCCGGACCCTCGGGCGAGCGGAAGAACGGGCGGGGGCTTCCCAGGGCCTCGACCCAGTGGTCCTCGGGGAACTCGCGCTCGGCCTTGAGGGTCCCCGTCCCCTGGAGCCAGACGCGCGCGAGCCCGTCCACCGCGTGGTCCAGGAGTTGCTGGACGACCTCCTGGCGTGAGAAGATCGTCTTCGGAGGGGAGCCCGCGAGCAGCACCGGGGGCAGGGACCCCGCGAACTCCCGCGATCGGGCAAGGTCCTGGTCGGTGGAGAGGGCGGCACGCCAGAGGGCCCGGGACCGCCCGGGCCCCTGTCGGTCCATGGAGGGGAGGAACCGCTCGCGGGAGAGGAGGTCCAGGGCGAACCGCCCGAGCTCCATGAGATAGAGGAGCCCGGGGCCGATGCGGACCCCAGGGGTCTCCGGACGTCGGGGGAGGTCGGCGAGGAGCGGGACCAATTGCGGGAGCTCCCAGGTGAGCGCCGGGACGCTCCAGGGCTCGAAGCGGACCTCCTCCCCTGCCGTCTCGGCGAGCGTCTCCCAACTGCCGATCGGTCGTCGGCCGAGGGTGGGGAGGGTCAGGACCACCCGGGTCGCGAGGCCCTGGGCCCGGACCCCCTCTGCGGTCTCCTCCGAGAGCGAACGGAGCACCGACCTCAGGCCCTTCGCGTCGGCCACCAGCGGGTGGGGGGGAGCGGGGGCTCCGCGAGTGCGCTTCGTCCTGGATGGCGGGGTCCTCGGGCCCTCTCCTGAGGGAACGACCTTGGGCGTCTCCGCCCAGATCGCCACCGACGGCCGACCCTCGGGGGCCCCCGGCAGGAGCGCGGCGTGAAGTACGAACGACCGCAAGGGGTTCGGCACGCGAGACTGAGCAGGGTCGGCTCCATAAACTCGACGGTTCGCGGTCAGCCTCGAGAGGGATCTCGCGGGGGGGAATAGTTTCGCGAAGAGCGCGGGGAGGTGTCTTGCGAATCCACACACCAACCCGCTCCGGGGCTCAAGGGCCTTCGCTCCGCCAGCCCAGACCCCGGGACGGATCTTCCTCGAGAGGTGGACCAGCACCATGTGGTGGAGACCGTTCGACCAGTGCGCCCACTTCCTCTTGCACCGGTCCCATCTTCGACAGCGTCAGTTCACCCGGTTGAGGACCTCCCGAGGGTGGTCATCTTGGCGTTGACCCGGGTCCTCGCGGTCCCGGTCTCGGAGAGACCCAGCTCGGGGTGAGCCGACGGCTGGGGGGTCGGGGCAAGAGGGGCGAGTTCAAGTTCTCGGAGCGATGGGCGTTCCGAGGTCACGATGCCCTCCCGGAAGAGCCCTCGTGGTCCCCCTGTGCGAGCGGGACCCCTGACCATCAGGGTCCACTGCGAGACGTACGGATGCCGCGCGGTCACGACACTTCACTTCGATGGCCGTGAGCCGTACCTGAACTACACGCGTGGTGCGAAGGACTGGATCAGCTCCGAGGACGTGGAGGAGCGGGTCTCCTTCCTCTGCCCGAAGTGTAGCGAGCCGATCCGAAGGGACATCGCTAACGACCAGGCTCGCCAAGAGCTAGCTTGGGCGGCGAGCCTTCCCCGGACACGGTACGGTGGAGG
>JAKATE010000039.1 GCA_021828085.1 Thermoplasmata archaeon
ACCGGGCGCCAAGCCCGCGGCACCGGCCGGTGCCAAGCCCGAGGCGAAGCCTGCGGCCCCGGCCAAGAAGGGGAAGTAAGCTCACTCCTTGATCAGGAGGATGGGGCACCGCGCGTGGTGCACCAGGGCGTCCGAGACGCTCCCCAGCAGCAATCGGCGCGCCGTGGAGAGGCCGCGCGACCCGACCACGAGGAGCGAAGGGGGGTGGGACTCCAGGCGTTCAAGGATCGAGTCCACCACGTGGCCCTCGAGCAGGAGGGTCCGGACGACGGGAGCCCCCCGGGCCTCTGCGCGCTCCTTGCGGCTCTGGAGGAGCGCCTCGAAGAACGGGGTGTCCGAGGCGACGACGGGAGAGACCACCCAGGAGTCCGGAGGCTGGACCAGCGCGGGGTGGGGGACCACCGAGACCAGCGTGAGCTCCCCATGGCTCTCCCGGACCAGGTCGCAGGCCATGTCCAGGGCGTGGTCGGACTGGGGGGAGCCGTCGAGCGCGACGAGGACGTGGGAGAAGAGCTCGTTCACGCCCCTGAGAAGGCTCCCTCCGTAGAAGGAGGTTCCGCCTTCCCTTCGGCCCCACAGCCTCCAGTTCCCCCCAAGGAATTTAACCGATGGGGCCAATTGTTCCCTGGGTGAGGGTGAATGGCGGAGACGTGTGCGCGATGCGGTTCGACCGATGTGGTCTGGGTCAAGGAGATCCGGACCTACAAGGACCTGGTCTACTCCACGGTCCTCTGCCTCTCGCCGGGCGTTCGCAAGGATGAAGGGGTCTTCGGGGCGAAGATCTGCAGGGCCTGCGGGTTCACCGACTTCTACCTGCGGGACCTGGACTATCTTCGCTCCCCCCGGGGGCTGCCGCCCGGGGTGCAACTGGCCAACCCCCCGCCCTACGTCGCGCCGAACCCGTGGGGAAGCCCCCCGATCCCGCCCGTGGCGCCGCCGGCGCGCCCCATGGCAGCCCCTCCCCCGGGCTACCTCAGCGTTCCCCCGCCGCGATATCCCGCGGCTCCCCCCCCTGGGCCTTCCCCGGTCCCGAGCGTCCCCCTGGCCTTCTCGGGCGCATCGGCGGCCCCCCTGCCCGCGTCCGGGCCGGCCCCGGCAGCTTCGCCGGCCCCCACCGTGGTCCCGGCGGAGGGTGGGGTCGGACCTTCCGCTTCCGTAGCTCCGGTCGCGGCGGACCCCGCATCCGCTTCCCTGGCATTACCCCCGGCGAAGGACGCGGCCCCGGAGCCTTCCGAGTCCGCCGCCGAGCCTGGAGAGGGCTCGCAGGGGTCGGCTTCCAGCTCCCCCGCCACGGGTCGACGGCGCAAGACCCCCCGTCGCCGTCCTTCCAAGAGCGAAGAGGACGAGAGCTGAAACGGGCGAGGGAGGGGCGGGGACTCCCCCGCCCGGCCCTCCGGTGAGCTCTCAGGCGGCCGGGTAGACGATCTCCCCCCCAGACTTCTGGTGGGATGGGAGCTTCTTGGTGACGACGTTCTTGGTCTTCCAGAAGATCTCGGCGAACTCCTGGACGCTCGAGAGGAGGTCCTGGGCCGCGGTGGCGTCGACCTCCTGCCTCGCCTTGGAGGCCTGCTTGAGGATCTTGAGCACCAGCTCACTGGTCTGCGGGAACTGCTTGAGCATGTCCGCGGTGAAGTAGTCGCCCCAGATCACCCGGATCTCGTGCTTCACGCGCTCGGCGTGCTGCTCCTTGACGGCAGTGTACCGGGAGATCCGAGACTGGGCGACCTTCTGCTCCTCCGGGGTGCCCGCCCCCTTGGCCTCCTGGATGAGCTGGACCATGCGCAGGACCGTGAGGGCCCCGATCTGGGCCTCATGGGGATCGTAGATCCCGCACGGGATGTCGCAGTGGGCGTAAGCGACCGCAGGGGGTCGAAGGGCGTCCAGGGTGCCGGCGAGCCGCGCGCGAACGTTGCCGAGCGTCTTCATGGCAGGGGGGAGGGGACGGGGATTTATAGGGGCTCGCCCGAACCCGACCCCCACATGCCCGCGGGGAGACGGAAGGGGGGCTCCCGCGACTGGGCGCGCCGGCTCTACGCGGAGAGGTTCCGGGTCGAGGACTCGAGCATGTCGCCGCTCCTCGAGCCGGGGGACCGTGTCCTGGTGGACCGACGGGAGTACCGGCAACGACCGCCGGAGCCCGGGGAGGTGGTCGTCCTGAGGGACCCCGAAGGCTTGGTCCCCTACCTGATCAAGCGTGTCGTCTCGGTCACTCCTGGCGCGGAGTCAGGTCCTACGGTCGAGGTCCGGGGCGTGAGCGAGGCGGCGAGCCGGGACAGCCGGCGCTTCGGGCCGGTCCCGGTGGAGACGCTGCTCGGGCCGGTCTACTTCCGCTACTGGCCGACCTCCCGCCGCGGGCCGTTGCCCCGACCCGCGGAGCCCCCTCCGTCCGGACCGAGGGCACAGGGCCGAGAGCCCAGCTAGACCGCCACGGGGAGGGGCCAGGAGGGGGCGTCGGCCACTTCCTGCAAGGCTTCCACCACCCGGGGGTCATCGTTGGGCTGGGGGAGCCGGTGGTAGCGGATCCCGTGCTCCTCGGCGAAGGCCCGGACCACCACGTCGAGGTCATAGAGGACCTCCAGGTGGTCGAAGAGGAATCCGAGCGAGGCGATCCACTGGTCCTTCGCCCCCTTCTCGGCCCAGACCTGCATGCGCTCCCGGACGTCCGGGCCGAGCCAGGGCTCGGTGGTGTTCCCCGCGCTCTGATAAGTGAACTCCCATCCCTTCAGATCCGCCTCGCGGACCACCTCTTGGACCATCTCGCCGATGATCTCCGGATACGGGTCGCCGGACCTCCGATGACGTTCGGGGAGGCTGTGGGCGGTCAGGAAGACGACGGAGCCGTCATGGTCGGATCGGGGGAGGCTCCGGAGCTCGTCGGCCCAGAACCGGGCCAGGGCCTTCGAGCGGTGCCATCCGGCGCGGAGCTCCACCGCGATCGGATGGGAGGCGGCGCTTCGCCCGGTCTCGAGCTCCCTTTGGTAAGGTCGGAGGACCCACGGAGAGGCGAAGGGGGAGAGGGGGATCGCCACCAGGCGCCGTATCCCCTCGTCGGCGGCCTGCCGGACCGCATCGGCGACATGCGGGGTCCAGTGCTTGGTCCCCAGCAGGACGCGTCGAGGGGACCCCACCCCGGTGAAACGATCCTCGAGCCGCTGGCGCAGGCTCTGGATGATGCGAAGCTGCGGAGACCAACCGATGAGCTCGTAGCGCCGTCGGTACTCCTCCACGAGCGCAGGGCTCGGGGGTCGGCCCAGCACCTCCCGAAGGAAACCGGGAAGGTCCTCCGGGCCCTGCGGCGCCCCGTAGCCCATCAGGAGGACGGCCTCCCCGGGCTTCCTATCGGGCATGGGAATTTCGCTCCTCCGAGTAGCGGCGGACGTAGCGGACGAGGGTCTCAACGTTTGCGGGGGTCGCGTCCGGGGGAACCCCGTGCCCGAGGTTGAAGACATGCCCCCGACCGTCCGGGATCTCCTCGAGGACCTCCCGGGCCCCCTGCTCGATCTCACGGCCGCCGGTGAGGAGGATCGCCGGGTCCAGATTGCCCTGGAGCGGCCAGCTCGGGCCGAGGGCTTCCCGGGCCGCACCGAGAGGGAGGCGCCAGTCGAGACCGAAGGCATCCGCCCCGGTCTTCGGAAGGAGCTCCAGGAGGTGGGAGGAGCCGGTGGAGAAGTAGATCTTCGGCACCTTGAGCTCCGAGATCCCCTGGAAGAGCTCCTGGAGCGAGGGGAGGACCGCCCTCTCGTAATCGCGTCGGGAGAGCGCCCCGGCCCAGCTATCGAAGAGCTGCAGAGCATCGGCGCCGTGGCGGACCTGCATCCGGAGGTAGCCGACGATCGCCTCCCCCAGGCGGCGCTGCAGGAGAGCGAAGGCGTGAGGGTCGGAGCGCAGAAGCCTCTTCGTCTGGTGGAGCTCCCGGCTCGGGCGCCCCTCGATGAGATAGCTCGCGAGGAGGAAGGGGGTCCCCGAGAACCCCACCAGCGGAAGGTCGGGACGCCTCTCATGGAAGAGCTCGATGGCCCTCCCGACGTAGCCGGTGTCGCGCTCGGCCTCGAAGGGGTGGAGCTCCTCGACCGCACGCACGTCCCGGTAGGGGCGTTCCACGACCGGCCCGATAGAGGGTTCGAGGGAGAAGGGGACGCCCAGGCCGAAGAACGGGAGCGTGATGTCGGCGAAGACGACACCGGCATCGAGGGGGTAGCGTTCCACGGGCTCGAGGGTGATCTCAGCGGCCCGCGCCGGGTCCCGGGCGAGGTCGAGGATCGACCGTTCGCTCCGGAGCCTCCGGTAGCCGGGAAGATGGCGACCCGCCTGGCGCATGAGCCAGACGGGGACGCGTTCGACGCTCTCCCCCCGGAGTGCGCGGACGAGCAGCGAGGTCATCGGCGCGCTCCCTGCCCCCCGGCCAGCGCCCGGAACGCCCGGGCAAAGCCCCGGCGGGCCCGGGTGAGCTCGAGCTCGCCCATCGCCGCCGAGGCGAAGGCGGTCTCGAGCCGGGCCGGGGGGAGATAGATCCCCGATCCCAGCGCTCCCCAGAAGAAGCGGGCGTAGCGCTCCCGGTCCCCCTTCTCGGCCTCCTCGAGGTTCGTGGGGTAGGCCCCCCCGAAGAAGAGGCCCAGCATGGAGCCCTCCCGGGCCATCCGGAGGTCGGGCACCCCGGCCGCAGCTGCCTCCTCCCGGAGGGCGCTCTCGAGCTCCCGCCCGATCCGTTCGAGCCGCAGGTAGAGGGGGCTGTCGAGCTCGTCCAGCGTCGCCGCCCCGGCGGCCATGGCGACCGGGTTGCCCGCGAGCGTCCCGGCCTGGTAGACGGGGCCGAGCGGGGCCACCTGGCTCATCACTTCCTCCCTTCCCCCGTACGCGCCCACCGGGAGTCCTCCCCCGATGATCTTCCCGAGGGTGACCAGATCGGCGTGGACCCCGTAGCGGGGGTGGACGACGCCCTTGGTCAACCGGAACCCGGTGATCACCTCGTCGGCGATCCAGAGCGCGCCGTGCTTGCGGCAGGAGCGCTCGATCTCCCGAAGGAACCCGGGCTTCGGGAGGACCAGGCCCATGTTCGCCGCGATGGGTTCGACGACGACGGCCGCGAGGCTCTCCCCGGCCCGCTCGAAGGCGAGCCGGACCGCCGCCGGGTCGTTGTAGGGGAGGACGAGGGTCTCCCGCGCGAAGGAAGCAGGGACCCCGGCCGAGCCGGGACGGCCCCCGGCCGCCACGCCGGAGCCGGCGCGGACGAGCAGGCCGTCGGAGTGGCCGTGGTATCCTCCGGCGAACTTCACGATCCTGGTCCGGCCGGTGAACCCCCGGGCGGCGCGCACGGCCGACATCACTGCCTCGGTGCCGGAGTTGACGAAGCGGAGGAGCCCGAGGCCCGGGATGGCCCGCTGGAGGCGCTCCCCGAGCTCGTGCTCGAGAGGGGAGGGAGCCCCGAAGCTCAGGCCCCGCGGGCTCACCCGTCGGACGGCTCGGACCACCGCCGGAGGCGCATGACCGAGGAGGTTGGCTCCCCAGGACCCGACCAGGTCGAGGTACCGGGCGCCGTCGAGGTCGTAGAGATACGCCCCCTTCCCCCGCGAGAAGAACAGCGGGGTACCCCCCACGCCGGCGAAGGCGCGCACCGGGGAGTCCACCCCTCCCACGAGGACGCGCTGGGCCCGGCGGAAGGCCCGGACGGACCGGGGATGCTCCGGCATGAGCGCTAAAGGCTCCGGCCTTCCGCGAGCTCGAGCATCTCGGGCACCGTGGTCCCCAGGCAGGTGAAGATGGGGGTCTCGAGCTCGGTGTAGCGGCTGGCCTCGGTGGGGCGCAGGGCCTGGACCAGGTCCAGGAACTCTTCCGGCCGGTCCGCTCCGAAGGCGAGGATGAACTCCGGATCATCCAGGCCGAAGGAGTAGCCGGTGTGGATCTCCACGCTGGGGAACTTGTGCCCGATCCGGAAGTGCTCCCCCATCACCTTCCGCCGCTCCTCGAAGGGGAGACGGTACCACTCGCGCTTCTTCACGAACGGGTAGACGAAGAGGTACGGCTTGGATCCGAGGACCACGTGCCCTCCCTCCTGTCCCGCGTGGGCATGCTCGTCGAGGTACTCGGAGCGCCTCCCCATGCCGAGGTAGGAGTGGGAGATCTCCCAGTGGCTTCCCATCCGCGTTCCCCAGATCCGGGACTCGAGCTCTTGGAGGGCCTCCACGCGGGGGGTGACCATCCAGAGCAGGCCCTGGGTCCCGGCCTTCGTGCCAACGAGGGAGAAGGCGCGCAGCGTGAGGTCTCGGGGAGGGTGGGTGAGCACGGTCGCGAGCTCCTGTCGGCCGAGTTCGCGTTCCGGCTTCGGGCGCCAGCGCCACTCGGGGCGCAGCCTCCAGAAGAGGTAGCGGACGAAGTCGCGCTCCTCTTCCGGGGCGCCCTCCGGCTCCGTCGGGGAAGGGGCGCTCATGCGGCGGTCTCCTCCGCCGGCAGGGGCAGCTCCCCGGCGAAGTAGCTCAGGATGAAGTCGGCTCCCGCCCGCTGGATCGAGGTGAGGATCTCGGGGACTACGCGGGACTCCTCGAGCCATCCCTGGGCCGCCGCGGCCTTGATCATGGCGTACTCCCCGCTGACCTGGTAGGCGGCGAGCGGGACCTCGAAACGCCGGCGGGCCCTCGCGAGGACATCGAGGTTCGGCAGCGCCGGCTTGACCATGAGAGCGTCCGCCCCCTCGGCCTCGTCCTGCTCAAGCTCGCGGAGGGCCTCGCGGGCGTTCCGGGGGTCCATCTGGTAGCTCCGCCGGTCGCCGAACGACGGCCGCGAGCCGGCGGCGTCGCGGAAGGGGCCGTAGAGCCAGGAGGCGAACTTGGCCGCGTAGGCGAGCACCATCGCCTCCTCGAAACCGCGGGAGTCGAGGGCCTCCCGGACCGCATGCACCTGATGGTCCATCATCGCGCTCGGGGCCACGACGTCCGCTCCGGCGTCAACGTAGGTCACGGCAGCGCGCGCGAGGAGGGGGAGCGTACGGTCGTTGTCGACCCGGGACCCGCGGAGGACCCCGCAGTGCCCATGGTCGGTGTACTCGCACAGGCACACATCGGCCATGATGACGAGATCGGGAAGCGCCCGGCGCAGGGCATGGATTGCGCGGGGGACCGGCCCCTGCGGGTCCCAAGCGCCTTTCCCCAGGGGATCCTTCCGGGAAGGGACACCGAAGAGCATCACGGCGCGGACCCCCTGCGCGGAGACCCGAAGGACCTCTTCCACGGTCCCGCGGACATCCCTCCTCGCCATCGCTGGCAGCCCCGGAGCGGCCACTGCAGGCCCTCGGAGGGTGACGAAGAGAGGGTAGACCAGCCGCCCGGGGTCGATCGAAGGGGTCTCGGAGACGAGGTTCCGAAGCGCCGGGGTCCGGCGCAAGCGGCGGAGGCGCGGAGCGGCCCGTGGCGAGCCGGGGCGCATCCGCTCGTTCCTAGGAGGCATCGGCCTTCGGCTGGGCAAGGAGAGCGTTAATCGCTTTCTCGAACGGCGGGGTGATGGTCCTCACGCTCCGGAAACCCAGCTCGCGGCCCCGGGAGAGGCTCCGGGGCCCGAGGACCAGGAGGGGAAGATCTCGCCGGACCCTCTCGAAGGTGGGTCGGCCCACGGCCGCGCGGAGGGCGTCGAGCGCGGAGGGGCTCGTGGCGAGGACGACGTGGGCCTTCAGGAGGTACGAGAGCTCCCGTCGGGGGACGCGCCTTCCCACCTCCACCTCGTAGGCGACGACCTCCCTCACGCGGGCCCCTTTCCGGCGGAGCGCGCGGGCGAGGGCCGGTCCGGCGCGTCGGGAGCGGGGGTAGACCACGAGGGACGACCGGAGCGGTCCTAAGGACGCGGGCAGAGCGGCGGTTCCGAGGCTCGGGGTCACCTTGACCGAGCGCACTCCCAGGCCCCGGAGTCGGGCGGCGGTCGTCGGCCCCACCGCCCAGACCTCGCCCGTACGGACCCACGCGGTCAGCTCCTCTGGAAAACGGCGAAGATAGAGGTCGGCGGTCTGCGGGCTGGTCACCAGTAGGATGTTCCGACGGGCCGAAGGTCGAGGGCGCGGGAGTTTCGGGGGGTCCCGGCGAGGGACGGGCCGGAGCAGGGTCCAGCGTTCGACCCGGGTCCCGGAGGCGGCGAGGGCCTTGAGGGAGGGGGCGAGCGTCTCCGGACCGGAGACGACGAGGAGGGCTGTTCTGTGGGGCGCCGCCTCCCGTCTCATCGGTGGGGTCCGGGCTTCGGCGTGGCCCCCGCCGCGAGGAACTTCGCCGCGAGCCACTGTCCGAGACGGGCGGCCTCGGAGACCGGCCCCTCCACACGGTCCCGGTGGACAGAGGTCCCGTCCGGCGACCAGAGGCCGGCCCGAAGGACAAGCCGCTCCCCGCGGACGGTCGCGAGAGCCCCCAAGGGGGTGTCACAATCCGCGGCGAGGCCGCGGGTGAAAGCGAACTCTGCGCGGAGCGAAGCGGCGGTCGCCGGGTGGTCGATCGAGCGGAGCCGGTGCAGAAGGGCACGGTCCCCGGGCCGGGCCATGACCGCAAGGGTTCCCTGACCGGGGGCCGGCAGGAAATCCCGGGGGGGAAGCCGCTCGGTGATGCGTTCCGCCAAGCCCAGCCGCTCGAGCCCGGCCACCGCGAGCAGCACGCCGTCAAGCTGCTGGCTCCCCATCTTCTCGAGACGTGTCCCCACGTTCCCCCGGATCCCGACGACCTCGAGGTCCGGGCGGGCGGCCAGCAACTGGGCACGGCGCCGCGCGCTGCTCGAGCCGATCCGGGCCCCGGGCGGAAGTGCGCGGAGAGAACCGCCGGACCGGAGGACCAGAGCATCGCGAGGGTCGGCCCGGGGGGGGGTGGCGGCCACCTTCACCCGCCGGAGGGGCCGGCTCGGAAGGTCCTTCGCGCTGTGGACCACCAGGTCGAGCTCCCCGTCTTCGAGGGCCCGGTCGAGCCGGTCGGTGAAGTCCCCTGTGTGGCCTCCGGCCCGGTCCCCCTGCGTCACGAGGGGGACCACCCGGTAGCTCAGGGTCGGGTCCTTGCCGCGGAGGAGGGTGAGGACGATCTCGGTCTGCCGGAGGGCGAGCGGGCTCGGTCGGGTACCCACGCGGAGCGTTTCCGCCACGGTTCACTCTTCCGGGACTTGGAAGAGCGCGAGCAGCTCCCGCAGCAGCTCCGAACGCAAAGCCCCCGGTCCGTCGGAGCGAAGCCGGCGCGTGGGACCGGCAAGGAGCCGGCGGACGAGCCTCTCGCTCATTCGGCTGAGGACGAGCTGCTCCTGCGCTCCGAGGTGCGGAGCGTGCTCGAGGGCGTTCTGGAGCTCCTCGCGGCGGACCTTCTCGGCGTGGCGCCAGAGCACCGAGAGGAGCGGGCCCTCGGCGTCCAGGGAGAACTCCGCGTACGCGCGCTCCGCGCTCCGCGAGGCGAGTTCCTCGGCCTCCATGGACCCGCCTCGCGGCCGGACGTCCGAGCGCAGGCGGGCGAGGTCCCAGAGCTCGACCCGAGGGGACTCCCCCACGCGGGGGTCGACGTTCCGCGGGAGTCCCATGTCGAAGATGAGCAGGGGCCGGCGTCGGCGACCCGGTCCAAGGAGCCTGGGATGGACGACGTACTCACCTCCCTTCGCGGCGGCGATGAGCACCTCCGAGCGGGGAAGGAGGCGTCCGAGCGAGCGGAGGGAAACGCACCGACAGGAGAGCTCTGCGAGCAGCGGAGCTCCCGGTCGGGTGCGGTGATAGAGCAGGGTGACGTCGGCCTTTCCGAGGAGCAGGCGTGCCAGCCGGCGGGCGACCGCCCCCGTACCCAGGACGAGGACCCGCGGGCGACGCGACCAGGACCGGGAGAGCAGCCGCTCCACCACGAGGGAAGCCACGGACGGGGCTTCGGGGTCGCTCTCTCGCGTCGCTCCCTGCTCGAGAGCGCTTTCGAACAGCTTATGGAGCATCGGTCGGCCATTCCGGCTGAGGACCTTGCTCCCGGCCCTGCCCACCTGGTCGCGGACCTCGCGTTCGCCGACGGCCAGGGAGTCCAGGCCCGCGCTCACTCGGAAGAGATGGTGCACGGCCTTGGCGCCCTCGCGCAACGTCCAGGGCTCGGTGCTCGGGCCGAGGGCCGCCCGGAGCCGGCCCGTGGCGCCCGGATCCCTCAGGATGGCGTAGACCTCGTTCCGGTGGCAGGTCCTCAGCAGGGCCAACTCCACGATGCCGGCGTCGGCGCTAAAGAGGGCGTGGAGACGGCCCGATTGGAGCGCCCGCGACCCCCGTTCCAGGCTCGAAAGGGGGTGGGTAGTGAGGCTCTGGCCCCAGTGGACGAGCAGTAGGGGCTGGAGGTTCTCCGTGGAAGCCTCCGAGGGGCTCGAGGACGCCCCCCTCCTCGCGGAAACCCTCACGGTCCCCGGGCGGGTGCTGGAGAGCGCCACGGCCGGCCGACCCGGGGGCCCACTATTACGCTTGCCCATCCCGCATCCTCCCCCCGAAGGACCCGTCGGCCCGGTTCGCCGGTGGAACTAGGGAGGGGGCGGGTCCGGGGCCTCCCCGGAGTCGGCCGCGCCTGATCCCAGGACAAGGTAGGGAAAGAGCGAGGCCAGGATCTTGTTCTCCCCCTTGCGCAGCAGCGCCTCGAACGCCTCCCGGGAGATTCCCAGCGCGTGCCCGAGCTCCTCGGTGGAGACGGGGCGGGGGATCCGGTAGTAGCCCCGTTGGATCGCGGTCAACAGCGCGAAGCGCTGGCGCGGGGTGAGGTCCTGGAAGAGCACTCCGGTGGGGACGAGGAAACCTTCCGTGAACTCGAGGTCCGTGAGCGGTCGGACGGCGGTCCGGACCACCTCGACCTTTCCTTCCGGACCCGTGAGGGAACCCAGGTCGATGCTCCCCGACGGGGAGAGGAACTGGTAGATCTCTTCCCCTGAGCTCACGTAGACGGACGGGGGTAGGTAGTGCAGTCCCCCTTCCTCCAGCGTGGGGATGACCTTTCCGCGTCGGCAGCACTCGCACAGGGGGAACCGGACCAGGGCAGATTCTCCGTCCTCCGACCTCAGAAGTACGGTCCCTCCGAGCCCCTGGTACGTCGTGAGGAGCTCCTGGAGGTCGTCCGGTCGGGGGGTGCGGACCTCGAGCATCGCCTCCCTTCCCCGGTGGCAGAGATGGGTCACGTGGGAGGAACCGGTACGAGCGACCGGGTTCGAGAAGGGACAGTCGTGGCGCACCGTGAGCCTCAGGATCTGCATGGGTGGGGCCGCGGGAGCTCCATCCCCTCGGGAAGTTAAGGCATGAGGGATCCGGCCCTCCTGTTCCCCTCGAGCGGAGCGGCCGGGCGACGCTCCCCGTTGCTATCGCAATGGCTCGCTTGATGTCCGGGGGTCCCTCCTCCCATTCGAGGTGCGATATGCCCCTGTATGAGATCGAACACCGCTGGAGCCCGAACGTGACGAACGCCGTCGTCGAGAAGGTCGGACAAGCCGTGGAGCTGGCCAAGAAGGGCCAGGTCCCCGCGGGCTTCCGTCCGATCTCGATCGTGGCGCTTCCCGGGAAGACCGAGGCGCACTGCCTCTGGGAGGCCCCGAGCGCGGACAAGCTGGAGGCGATGTACGCCAGCTTCAGCCTGCCGACGCAGAGGACCATCCGCGAGGTGAACGCCTTCTTCACCCGGTAGGACGTTCTTTCCCCTCGGTCCCAACCCCTTCCCCCCTTTCCCCTTCCCTCCCCGGGACGGCAGGAGCCCCGAGGGGCTACCCCCGGGGGCGCGAGGGAGTCCCCTGCGTGGCAACGCGGACCGTACCCGTCACGGGGTCGCGGGGGGGAGCGTCATCCGTTGCTGCCGGAGGATGATGTCCTGGAGACGGGGATCGCCCCGCGCTCCGCGACAGAGGGGGGAGTACAGGAGTTCGAGCAGCGGGAGGGTGTGCCGACGCAAGGCCTCCTCCATGCAGGCCAGGAAGGCGTCCGTCTCCCCGAGGGCCAGGTCCAGGATACCCTCGAAGAGCACGGTCATCTCTCCCTGGGCTCCCTTGCGACGGAGTCTCTCGAGGTTCGTCCGGGCGCGGGCGAAGTCGCCCTGGCGCGCGGCGAGCGTCCCCCGATACATGAGGGTCCACCCGCTCTCCGGTCTCAGCCGCTCCATCTCGAGGACGGCCGCTTCGGCCTGTGCGAGGTCCCCCTTCCCCAGGTAGTGCTCGGCAAGGTTCTGGCTCATCCGGTAACGGACGCGGGGCTTGGCCCTCTCGCAGAACTCCAGGGCTTCCGTCTCCTGCCCGGCATAGAAGAGGGCGTGGCCGAGGAAGGAGAGGATGTTCACGTCGGCCGGGTCGAGTTCCCACGCGACCTTGAGCAGGCGGACGGCCTCGTCGACCCGCCCCTGGCCCGCGGCCAGTTGGGCGAGCGACCGATAGGGGTCGGAGAGGCTGGGATTGAGCTCCACCGCCCGGTGCGCCTCCCGCGCGCAGTCGGAATGGAGGTCCTTCCCGAGATAGAGCAGGGCCAGGGTGGAGTGCGCCTCGGCGAGGGCTTCGTTGAGCTGAAGGGCACGGACGAGCTCCACCTCCGCCCGACGCTCGGCCTCGTCGAAAGGGTAGGACCCGTCGGTGGCGAGCCAGACCAGCGTCTCGGCGATGCTCACGCGCGCGCGGGCGAAATTCGGGTCCCGGGCGACCGCGCTCTCGAACAGGGTCAGCGCGGTCCGGATCCCCTCCACCGAGCCCTTCTCGTTGAGCAGCTGGCGCCCGTGGAGGAAGAGGGTGTAGGCTTCCATGTCCTCGGTGTCAGCGACGACGACGGGGCGCGGCTGGGGCGCGCCCGTCTCCATCCCGGCCAGGTAGGTGCGGATCGAGCGCGCGATCTGTTCGGAGATGTCGTCCTGGATGGCGAAGATGTCGTCGAGGGGGCGATCGTACCGCGTCGCGCAGAGCTGCTCCTCGGAGCGGGTGTCCACCAGGAGGGCGGTGATCCGGATGCGGTTACCGGCCTTGCGGACGCTTCCCTCGAGCGCGAAGCCGACCCCCAGCTCCTGCCCCACCTCCCGGACCGGGGCCTTCGAACCCTTGTATCGCTGAACGGAGGTCCGCGCGATCACGCGGAGGCCCGGGATCTGCGCCGTGCGGGAGATGAGCTCATCGGTGAGGCCATCGGCGAAGAACCCGTCCGCCGGCTCCGCGCTCAGGTTCTCGAACGGGAGCACCGCGAGGCGGATGTTCCCGGTGGGTGCCGGCGGGGAGGGGTGACCGGCGAAGGCCGTCCCTCCCAGCTGCACACGGTACACTTCGACCGGGTACTCGACGTTCTTCAGGGAACGGGGACCGAGCCCGACCAGGGGCACCGCGATCTTGTTGCGGACCTGCTCGTAGGCGGCCCCCGAGATGCAGATGCCGCCGGGCTCGGCGAGGGGCTCGATCCGGGAGGCGACGTTCACGGCGTCCCCCAGGATATCCGACCCTTCCTCGATGACATCTCCCACGTGCACCCCGACCCTCAGGTGGATCCGGTCCTCCGCCTCGACCCGGCCGTTGTGGGCGGCCAGGGCCTCCTGAATGGCGACCGCGCAACGGACCGACTCGACCGCGCTGCGGAACTCCACGAGGAAACCGTCCCCGAGCCCCTTCACCTCCCGGCCTTCGTAGCGCTCGAAGAGGGGGCGAAGGATCGCCTGGTGCTCCTTGCGGAGCCTCAGGGCTCGTTCCTCGTCCCGCTGACCCAGCTTAGTGAACCCCACGAGGTCGGTGAACATGATGGCGGCCAGGCGGCGGGCCATGGTGAGACCGCTCCATGGAGGCCCGATAGATAGTGCTTCTCGCCCGTCCCTGCGAGCTCAAAGGACCACGCCGCAGGCCGGTCCTCCGCGAGTCGGCCCCGGTGAGCGGGGTGGCTCGGACAGTCGCGAAGCAAGTCCAGAGGTTGCGCCCAGGGGGTGGGCGTCGGCCACCCTCCGAGGCGGACCCCGTTGGAGAGGGGTGATCAACCCTTCGACGTGGGGGCGCCGCCCGGGTCGCGGGCCTCGCTGCAGCCGGCGGCATGCTGGTTCAGTTGGGCCTGGGTCGCAAACGACGCTCCACAAGGGCACGTGTACGCTTCTGCCATGGTCGAGTGGACGCTGGAATCGGCCCAGGTTCATCAATGCTTGGATAGGCCCCAGGCGTGGAGGTATGCCGAGACGGCTCCTTCTGATGTTCTGGGGGTCGACGTGGTGTATCGTGTCGAAGGGCTGGGCGTTGCACCCCGGATCGAGGACGTTCCGAGAGCGGTTGGCAGGGTCCCCCGCAGAAAGTCAAAGGTCGTGAGGGTGCACCTTCCCGAGTATGCTCTCGATCCAGAGCTCGACTTCGTCCGGCTAGGAGCCCGTAGCTCTACTGGTTTTCGCTGAGGAGGGTCTCCCTTCTCAACCTAGCGAGGGGGTCCCCCTACCCCCTCTTCCCCTGTTCTTCCTCGTTCTACGCCGTCACTTGGTCCACGCGACGTGTAACTTCCGCAGGTTGTGGGTCAGACCCCACAGCTTCCACTCCCCGCTGACCTTGTCGAACCCTCTCAGCAGGAACTGCCGCAGCCCTCTCCCCTGCTTGATCTGGCCAAAGACCGGTTCCACGCTGACCTTCCTCCAG
>JAKATE010000231.1 GCA_021828085.1 Thermoplasmata archaeon
GGCGATCGTCCTCGCTCGCCTCTCGGATCTCCTGGGCCTCGAGCGAGGACGCGTCATGGTCCTGCTCGCCGATCGGTGCGTGGGCACCCAAGAGCGCTCCTCCCCTCGAGGGTGTCCCGGCTTTCGGACCGGGCCGCCGGGGCCGCCGTCGGCGAAGATAGACCAGCAGCACCAACGTGAGGCAGAGGTAGAGGAGCAAGGCTCCGACGAGGAGCAGGGCCTCCGACGTCAGGCCGAAAGGCGGTGGTGGCGGGCTCGTGTATTGCGCCGGCGCCGGGAGCGCCGAGGCGGAAGCGGAGGACCCCCCGGCGACGGAGGTGAGGATGAGCGCCACCATCCCGGCTCCGAGCAGGGCGGGGACCAGGGTCGACGGACGTGGCGGACCTGCCTCTCGGGAATGGACGGCGGTGGGCACACCTCCCCGATGCTCCTCCCCTTCAAGGTCTATGGCCCCGGTGTCACGGCGGTCTCGCGGTCCTCTTTCGGAGCTCTCTCGGGGCCTTTCGGGGTTCGCTCGAGCGCCTGTCGAGGGGTTCTCGGGGTCCGTTCTACGGTGCCGTAGAGGCTCCTGCGAGGGCATGCTAGGGTCTCACTAGGCGTCCAATTCGACCCCCCCTCATTCGGACAGCCGTTGAAGAGGGGGGTCGGGGGTGGAGGGGTCAACAGGCTGCGAGAACCGCGGCCAGGGAAAGAACACATGACAACGAGAGCGAGACTGAACCGCGGAACTTGGTTGGCCATCTTCGGGGTCCTGGCCTTCGGGCTCATGATGCCCGTGGCCGCCGCCACCCCGGCACCGGCCTTCCACCAGCCGAACCCGAACAATCCTCCCCAGGTGTGGGCGTGGGGCGCCACCTTCGTCAAGAACGGACAAGGCACGCTCTCCGGTAACGGCTCGGGCCCCGGCGGGACATCCTCGTGGAGCCTCACCTACACCATCCACGCCTTCCTGTCGTGGAACGTCATCCTCACCCAGACGAACACCTCGACGACCTCCTTCTCCCTCCAGGGTCAGCGCGTCATGGCCGCGAGCTACTTCCTCTCGGCCTCCGGCAGCAACGGCCCGGAGAGCGGCCAGCTCAACGTTACCGCGCAGGGATGGGAGACCGACAACGGGTTCGCGAACTTCACCACGACCGGCACGGTCCTGCTGAACGGCACCACCCCGGTGGCGGCGCTTGCGGTCGAGAACGCCAACGGCAACACCGCGGGCAACTTCACCGCGATCTCCACCGCCCAGCTCTCCGGTCCCCAGTCGGGCTCCTTCAGCGGCTACGCGTCCGCAGCGGCCGAGGCCCAGGCGTCCATCGCCTTCCAGCCTCCGCTCGGGCTCTTCCCGATGAACATCACCTCCGGCGCGTGGTGGACCTCGACGAGCAACTACACCGCCCAGGGCACCTACTCCGTCGCCTGCCACTACGGCTACTCGGCCTCGGGGGCCGGGGGCACGAGCGGCGCGGGCGGCAACTGCGGGTCGAGCGGCAGCGCTTCGGGATCGGGTTCGGTCACCGTCTACGGTGCAGACCACGACCTGGACACCGGCTTCCCAGGCCAGATCTTCCACAAGGTGACCCTCGGGTTCTCGGCGGGCTTCCAGTTCGAGCTGCGCGACGGGCTCCTGTTCATCCCGTCCCAGGCGAACCTCTACGCCTCCGCGACCGGACCCGCGGGAGGCTCCACCGGCGCCCCCACCGACGGGGCTCAGGTCAGCCTGAACTACCTCGACGTGAGCGCCCACTCGACCCACGCACCCGTCGTCGCGACGAACGCCCAGTTCTCGCCGCGCGTCGGGGCGACGATGGGCGTCGGGCTGCTCGCTCCCTCGGGCTCGTTCGGCGCGCTCGCGTCCCCCTCGGCGGTCTCGGCCCCCGCGGGGCTCTCGGCCTACTCGGTCCAGGCCCAGCCGGAGTCGCCCTCCCAGGCCCAGTCGAACAACGCCTGCCTCCTCTCGGGCTGCGTGGCGGCCGGCAAGAGCGGGATCTTCTCGCCCTTGGTGGCCCTCCTCGTGGTCGGAGCGGCGGTGGCGGTCGTGGTCGGCGCGGTCATGGTCGAGCGCTCCCGGCGCCCGAAGATGCCCGTGGGCGGCTACAGCTCGCGCCCCCCCGCCGCCTTCCTCCTGCACAACGGTCAGGGGACCGGAGCCCCGGCGGGCTCCCCCACGTCGCCCTCCCCACGCCCTGCGGGTCGACAGGTCCCTGTAGAGTACCAGTACTGAGGGGTCGGTAGGAGAGCTGCAGCACGCCAACGTCTAGCGGGACCCGGGCGAGAAACTGCCCGGGCCCCGCGAACCTCTTCCCCCCTAGGGGACCTATTCCTCCCTGTGGTCGGACGGGGGGAAAGTTCGGGGTCGGACCTCGCCGGCCTCTTCGGACCCGAGCTTCGCGTTCGGCGCGCCTCTCCTTTCTCCTACGTGAGCGAGGGGGTGCCCCCGCTCCGCCGGGGAGGCTCCCGGCAGCTGGTCACGACGAAGGGGGGGAGACCCCTCCTCGACGTGCAGATCCCCCCGGAACTGGTCGTCTCCCGCCCTCCGATCGGCCTGCAGGATGACCTCCGGAAGACGCCGATCCTCCTCTTCGACATGGACGGCCGCCTCCGGGCGCGCCTCCTGCTCGTCCGGGGGCTCCCCGCGCCTTTCGTCGAGCTCGAAGCGCCCGAGGGGGTTCCTCTGGGACGGATCGATGGGCAACCGACCTCGCGAGGGACGGAGTACGGGTTCCATTCCGCCGGGCGCCTGCTCCTGGCGACCTTGGTGAGCCCGAGCTGGCCGTTCGGTGGGGAACTGCGGCACCCGGAAGGAAAGCCCCTCGCCAGCGTCACGCTGCTGCGCTCGACGCTGCGGATGACCTACCGGGTGATCCGGAGGGAGGCGCGGTTCGACCCGATGTTCCCTCTGGGCCTCGCCGTCCTCCTGGGGCTCGAGATGGCCCACGGGAAGGGCCGCTTCATGTAGGTC
>JAKATE010000232.1:0-614 GCA_021828085.1 Thermoplasmata archaeon
GCGCGCACGCGCAGTCGGGTCGAATCGATCAAGAAGCACGCCCGGGGCCCCCCGCTCCTGGCGAGCGTCGCCGTGGGCGAGGGCGGGCCCTTCAACGTCTACCAGCGCCAGCAAGGCAAGATGGCCGAGCGCGCGGGGATCGAGTTCTCCGCCACGTTGCTGCCGGAGGACGTCACCCAGCATGACCTCGAGGCGAAGATCCGCGCCCTCGCGTCGGACCCGTCGGTCTCGGGCGTGATCCTGCAGCATCCCCTCCCCGGCTCCCTCGACTTCCTGCGGGCGGTCTCCCTCCTTCCCGCGGCGATGGACGTCGACGGCGTGGGGAGCGAGAACCTGGGCCGCCTCGCCGCCCACCGTCCGGTCCAGGTCCCTGCCGTCGCGCAGGCCTCCCGCGACCTGCTCCTCCACTACCAGGTCCGCCCGGAGGGACGCAGGGTCGTGGTCGTCGGGCGGTCGGAGACCGTCGGGATCCCCACCGCCCTGCTGCTTCTCCTGCGCGGACCCGAGGGAGATGCGACGGTCACCGTCGCGCACTCGCGCTCGAAGGACCTGGACTCGATCCTCCGCACCGGCGAGATCGTGATCTCCTGCGTGGGACGCCCCGGGCTCCTGCG
>JAKATE010000232.1:624-2949 GCA_021828085.1 Thermoplasmata archaeon
AACATCGCGCAAGGCGCGTTCGTGGTGGACGTGGGCCTCTCGACCACCCCCGACCCCTCCCGACCGACCGGGGTCCGGATGGAGGGCGACGCCGACGCGCGCGACCTCGAGGGCTGGGCGGGAGCGATCACGCCGGTCCCCGGAGGGGTCGGACCCGTGACCGTGGCCGACCTGATGGGCAACTGCGCCCGGGCCTACGAGCTCCTGGGAGAGGACCGGGTCCGGGAGCGAGCGAAGGAAGGGGGTGCGCGATGACGGTGGACCGTCCCGGCGAGCCCTCGGAGCCCTTCGAAGGCACGCCTTCCGAGGCCCATCCCGAAACGGCGGCCACCGCGGACGCGTCCGCAGGGCATCACGGTCGGTCGGCCCGAACGGCCGCCTCCCGCGTGGAGGTCGCCGGCCCCGACCTGCGCTTGCCGCCCCTGCACTGCCGCGACTGCCCGCTGTGGTACGGCGAGGAGGACCGCGGGTGGGGCCCCTGTTCCATCAAGCATCAGCGCGGCGACATGCGCTTCATCACCTTCGGAGCGCACGCGTGCGACGAGGGGTATCAGCCCCCGGTCGGCCTCCGCGAGGGCAAGGGGAAGGCCGCCGGGTTGAGCGGGGTCCGTTCGACCTCCAGCGCGTCCGCGGTCGGGTACTCCTCCACCTCGAAACAGGGGAAGGGCAAGGTCCGGGCCAGCCGGCGCAAGAGCGCAGGGTCCACCTCCACGCGTCGCCGCGCCTCGTCCACGAAGTAGCGGTCCGGCGCCATCCCCTTCCACTTCCGGAGGCGTCGGCCCACCTCCTCCAGGGTCTGGTCGGGGGACCGCACCTCGATGATCCCCTTCACGACGGTGCCGTCCGGGGTGACCCGGTGGAAGGGGCGCGCGGTGCGCTCCGCCCGCCGTTGCAGGCGACGACGCAGCTGCACGCCGTCCTTGAAGCCGGAGGAACAGAAGTGCACCGGGAGCTTCCCGGAGAAGGTGCGGACGACGTCCTGGGCCAACGTCCGGCTCCCGACGACGCCCCAGCCTCCCTTGGGGGACTGACGGTACCCCCGCTCCCACATCTTCGTCTCGTTGGTGGGCGAGAACTCGAGCTCGTTCAGGTTGACGAAGTCCACCCCGATCTCCCCGAGCGCGGCGAGGAGCGCGTGGAGCTCCTTCCGCTTCTCCGGGACCACCGGGACCTCCACGCCCCGGCGGATGCCCCACGTGGGAGCCTCCTCCAGGACCTTCCGGTAGGCCATGCCGGCTCCGTGGAGGTCACCCCAGAGGTAGGAGGGGATGTGCAACCGGAACTCGTCGAGCCCGGCGGAGGCGAGCCGTCTGAGCTTCTCCGCGTTCGGCTCGTGGGTGTAGAGGTGGATGTGGTGGTCGGGCCCCAGGTTGCGCTTCAGGAGCTCAACGTAGTGGACGGTCCGGTCGATGACCCCGAGCGGGTCCCCTCCCGTGATCCCCGTCCCCGCGGCGCCGATCGCCCGGGCCTCCTCGAGAACGTCCTCGTCGCTCTGGACCAGCCGCTCGTTCGCGTAGGTCACGTCGAGCTGGTTCCTCCGCTCGGAGACCGGGCAGTAGAAGCACCGGAACCGGCAGCGGCCGGTGACGAAGAGGACCATCTTCTTTCCCTCGAGGCACTGCTCGCATCCGGCCGCGAGCGGCCCGCGGAAGCTCGAGGCCATGGGCAGGGTCCTCAGCGATGAGAAGTCCACGGGGGCCAGGGAGGGGCGGGAGACGCTGGCCACGTCTTCCTTCTCGGACCGGACCTCATAGCCCTTTCCCGCCGCGGTCGTGCGAGAGGAAGGGCCTCGGGCGCAAGGGTCATGTTCGGTCTGTCGTAGGAACCCCTGATGGCGAAGGGGATCGACCAGACGGCGTTGGACAACATGGCGGCGGCCAAGGTTCGGCAGCAGCAGGCGGAGGCCGTCGCCCGCATCGTGAGGGTGTACGAAGGGCAGGCGAACAACCCGATGGCGAAGGTCATCCAGCTCAAGGCCGTCCTCATGGGTATCACCTCCAGCGGCGGCCAGCTCGCCCCCTTCGAGCAGGGCGCGACGCAGGCGCACTGGTCGATCGATCAGCTTCTCGCTTCCGCCGAACAGTACCGCAAGACGCTGCGCCCCGCGATCCCGAAGGACGTGCCCCGCGCGGCCGCCCCGCGCCAGGAGGAGCCGGCGATCGTGCCCTGCTACCGGTGCAAGAAGCTCCTGCAGGTGGGCGAGACCCAGTGCCAGTTCTGCCGGACCCCCCTCGTCTGGCGGGGCAACGTGAACGGCCCCTATCAGTGACCCGGTCCCCCCGGCATCCCTGAAGCCCCGCGGGCCCGCGGGACCTCGCCGCGACG
>JAKATE010000233.1 GCA_021828085.1 Thermoplasmata archaeon
GCGTCAGCTCGCTCAGGATGTCCTCGATCTCCGATTCGGGAGTGCAGCGGTGGTCCTCACCGGGCGTCGAGAGGGAGCCGCCGCAACGTTCGCACCGAGCACCCATGGGGGCGGAGCTCGGAGGAGACCCGCCCTCGTCCGTGACCTCGAAAGCCGGCGTGGGGGAGATGGAAGGGGGAGGCTCCGGTAGCGGCGGGAGCCCCGTGAACGACCTCTCGGGAGGGACCTGGGGCTTGGTGGAGCGCTTCGCAGAAGGGAGAGGGACCCACGGGCACGCCTGACCGACAAGCATCTCCTCGTCGTCGTTCTCCCAGTACTCGAGCCCTCCTGTCGAGACCGGAAGTTCTGGCTCCGTGACGGCGAGGGGTGCAGCCTCCGTGATGGCCGGAACCGCGAGTGGCGCCCGCGGTCTCGCCTCGGCATCGCCCGCGGGTGAGGGAGGTGCCGCCCCCTTCGGGGAGGTCGGGAGAGGGGAGTTCTGGGAGGGAAGCTCCCGGAGCACGGCCGGCTCGGAGGGGGAGACCAGCCCGGAGGGTTCAGCGAGGGTTTGCCGTCCCCCGGGACTGTTGCCAAGACCACTGACCTCCCGGACCGTGACCGACGCCGGCTTCGGAGGGGGAGGCGAGGGAGCGATCTCTGGAGCAGCACGGGGCCCAGCTAGGGCAGATGGTCCCTTTGCGGGGGAGCGGGAAGGGCCAGCTCCCACTCCACGGACCTTTGGTGGGACCGGTCGGGGGGAGCTGTCGCGGACGGGCCGGGGGCCCAGGTCTCCCAATCCCCGTGACGCCGCCGAGGGCGCGAGACGAGGCCCCCGGTCCGGTTCCGGACGGCTTGTGAGAATCCCGACAGGCGCGGTGCCGCTCACGGCCGCTGCTGAGGACCGTGGCACGGCAGATCGAGGAGGAAGTGCCCTTGCGGGAACCGGCGCGACCGCGCGAGTTCCCTTCGGCTTCTGAGCGGGAGGGTGGGGGCGCTGGGGGAGCTTGGGGGAGCGAGGGAGGTCGGGGGGACGCGACGGCCCGGCGGTGCTCACCGGGGGCGCTTTGGCTCCCGTTTTCGAGCTCTTGCCTCCGGGACGGGGCGGAGTTCCGGCGCGCCCCTTGCCTTCGGTGCTCCGGGCCCCGCGGCGGGCGGCGAAGAGCAGCAACGCCAGGCCCATCGCCACGAGAACGGCGAGCCCCATGTCCAGCAACGAGACCGAGATCCGGGGGAGTGCGATGAGCGCCTTTCCCCCTCCGGAAGGAGACGAGGCGGAGGCGACCTGGACCTCCAGCGGTGCGCCCTGGACCCGGGCTCCCAGGGTGTCCATCACCGTGACCTGGAAGGTGTAGGAGGCCGAGTGCGCCGCGAGGAACTCGAAGGTGGAGCCGTTCGCGCCGATCGCCGTTCCGTTCAAGGTCCACGCGAACTGGAGAGGGGCGGCCCCTCCCGAGACCTCGGCCGCGAGAACCACCTGCTGGCCGACCATCGGTCGGAGGATAGAGGAGCTGAGGGCCACGACCAGAGGTGGCAGGATGGTCAGCGTGACCTGGGCTTGGACGCTCTCGGCCGGCGAGGCCTGGTCCTTGGCGACCACCGACAGAACATGGGTCCCTGCGGAGGATGGGACGAGGGAGAGGGCCGTGCAGTTCCCCGTGCTCCCAATCGAGGTCCCATCGAGCCACCAGGAACAGGCAGGGCCTCCCGTGCCGTTCTGGACCAGGAGGGAGAAGTTCCCCGGGAGACCCACCTCGAGCTGCTGCGGATCGCTCGTCCACCGAGCGTTGAGGGCGGGGGAGACGGGGACCGCGAGCGGGCCGGAACGCCCGCGCTTCCCTGCCGCGTCCTGGGCCGAGACGGAGAACGACGGGACCCCCGGTGCCCCGGTCGAGACCGTCCAGGAATTGCAGGGGCCTTGCCCCAGGTCCGTCTCGTTCTGCCACCAGTGGCAGGAGTAGGGAGGGGTTCCCCCCGAGACCACGGCCACGAGGACCACGGGCTCCCCGACGTCCACGGCGGGGGTCGTGGTCGTGAGCGAGATGGAGAGGTTCGCTCCGGTGGGAGGGGTCGACGGCGTGACGCTGGTCGCGACGGCAGGTCCCCCGCTGCCCAAGGGCATTGTCCACGCGAGAGAACCCCCGGTCGAAGGGGCCGCTTGGACGAGGAGCCCCCCGCTCCCCAGGACCATGACCATGGCGTTGGCCACGAGCACGATGAGGGGCGCAGCGTATCCTGTCGGTCGGCGAGCTGCCCACCGAGGCCGGGGAGGCCGCTCTGGGGAACGGTTCAGCTGGCTCGACCGTGGCTGCGCTGTACGTGAGGATACTGACATCGCTCATCTACGAGGGCCCAGCGCCGCCTCCCGCGCGCGGACCGCCCGAGGCGCGGGGCGAGGACTTTGGCGTGGGACGGGCCCGTGAAGGAGGTCGTTGCCACCGAAGAGAAGAAGGAGGGGCCTTCGGCGCTTGACCTACGTGTCCGTACGTATACCAGGTTCCCTATTTGGCCTTCGTGGTCGCTCTCGGGAGGCTTGGGCTCCCCGGAGCACGGGTCCCTCTACCGTCTCCGAACGGCGCCCTTCCAACCCGATCTCCAGCGCAGTGCGCCGGGGGAAAGGTCGAGGCGGAGCGGCACTCCATTCGCCGCCCCGGATGGACCATGACCACCCAGTCGCTCTCAACGCGAGAGCCCGATCGGGCCGGTCAGGTCCCTGAGGGGTTCTCGGCGCCCTCGGAGGGCGGGGCCGTCGATGCGCCCCTGTACCTCACGACCCCCAAGGCGCGGAACTTCTCCAGCGCTCGGGCCATACCCTGCTTCCCCGAGTCGGGGCGACCCGCGGCGAGGTCGACCTCGGCACGCTCCAGCTCCATCTTGGCCAGGAAGAGGGAGCTCTCGCGGTAGCGGGCCGGGGACCTCTCGGCCTCGTCGAGGTCGCGCGTCGCGCCCTCCAGGTCCCCGCTCACGCGACGG
>JAKATE010000234.1 GCA_021828085.1 Thermoplasmata archaeon
ATCTCCCTCGAGGCCGCCGCCCCGTTCGCCCCGGGGAGGGTCCTCCTGACCCCCGCCTCGGCTCCCGCCGCCCTTCCGGACCTCCCTTCGGGGGCCCCCGGCACGGGGGGTCCCGGGATCGGGTTCGTGATCTGGACGCTCTGCCTTCAGAACAATGATCTGCTGGGGGGGCTCCAGGTCTGCGGGGCCACCTCGATCGAGCCGACCGCCCTCCTCTGGGACAGCGCGGCGGGGAGCCTCCTCACGGAGACGGGGCTGGGGAACGTGACGGTTCTCTCCGGTCAGCCCCTGCGGGTGAACCGCACGATCCCGGTCGGTACCGAACTGAGCGGTCTCTCGCTCGACCCGAGCAACGGGAACCTCGTCGTGGGGCTTCCCCTCCAAGGGGATATCGCCGAGTTCAACGTCACCACGGGGACGCTCCAGCAAGAGGTCGGGGTGGGCGGCACCCCGCAGGACATCGCGTTCGACCCGGCCGACGGGTACGCCTTCGTGACGGACGCGCTGGGAAGCTCCATCACGGTGCTCGACTCCTCGGACCTCAACTACGTCACCGAGGTGGCGGTGGGGGGCCAGCCAGGGGCCGCGGTCTGGGACGCCCAGAACGGGCATCTGTACGTGGTGAACGGCCCAGAGGACGCGGTGGACGTGCTGACCGCCCCGGGAGTGCTCGTCGGCACGATCCCCGTGGGGAGCTTCCCCGACGACCTTTCGCTCGACCCCGGGACCGGCCTGCTGTTCGTGAGCAACCGGATCAGCGAGAACGTGACCGTCGTGTCGACCGCGACCGACCGGGTGGTGGGCAACGTCGGGGCAGGACGGGGTCCCGCCGGGATCCTCGCGGACCCGGCGAAGCACTTCGTCTATGTCGCCGACGAGTACGGCAACAACGTGACCGTGATCAACGAGTCCAACCTCCAGGTCGCCGGCGTCGCCGAGGCCGGGGGCTTCCCCAACTCCCTGGCACTGGATCCGGCCACCGGCGACCTCTTCGTGACCAACGCCCTCGAGGGCTCCGTTTCGACGATGCTCCCGGGGCTCCAGGGGCTCTACACCGTCCAGTTCACCCCCCAGGGAGTGGCCCCCGATCAGCTCACCTGGAGCCTGTCCATGAACGGCTCGTCGCAGTCCGGACGGGGGGACCTCGGCTTCCTGGTCTCGAACGGTTCCTATCAGTTCAGTATTGTCTCCTCCTCGTTCTCCTCGTGCCACGCCCAGGGGAGCTTCGTGGTGGACGGCGAGCCGCTCGACGTCTTCGTTCCCTTCCAGAGCGCCCCCTGTTCGGCGGTCGCGGGCGCCTTCCCCTACCTGGTGGTGGGGGGGTTGGCGGTGGTCCTCGCCGTGGCGGTGGTGCTGCTCGTTCGCCGGCAGCGACGGCGCGAAGAGGAGGAGGACGAGGTCCCCCCCTGGCCCGCGAACGAGCCCTGAGGGGTTCGAACCGGCCCGAAGAGCGCGCCCGTCCTCCGCCGGATGCTTCGAACCCGGCAACCTTTTCTGCTCCCTGGGGGCTCTGCCTCGAGCATGTCCGCGCCCGTCGCAGCCCCGGTCGTCCGCAGGAGCAGGGAGGGTCACGATCCCGCCCCCATCCGTGAGGTGACGGATGCGCTGGTCGAGCTCATCGCGCACCTTCAGTCGGAGCTCTCGCGCCGGATCCGCCGGGAACGCCTCACCCCCTCGCTCTTCTGGCTGCTCTGGAGCCTCTCCCGGATCGAACCGGCGACCCCTGGGCGGGTGGCCCAGGAGCTGGGGGTCTCCCTTCCCTCGGTGACGCACGCCCTCAATGAACTCGAGTCCCGCGGGCTGATCGTGCGCGGGCACGACCCCGAGGACCGACGCAAGGTCCCGTTGAGGATGACCCCGGAGGGGGAGGTCAAGTTCTCGGCTCTCTACGGACTGCTCCGCCAGAGGGTCCGTCGGCTGCTCCCCACCCTCTCCCGGGAGGAGTCCGAGGTCCTGCTCGAGCTGATGACCCGCCTGGGAGCTCCCCGGACCTCTCCCGCAGGTCGCGGGCCTGCCGCGCGGCTCGCGATGCCGTGAAGGGAGAACGCGCCGCCGCGCGAGGCCCCCCTCTCAAGCTGGTGAGCTTCGACATCGACGGTACCCTGACCCAGGTCCACGGCTGGCAACACATTGCCGAAGGGCTGGGTAAGCGCACGGAGTACGAGCGCACACAGGGCGCCTTCCTTCGGGGGGAACGGGGGGAGGACGAGCACCTGCGGGCCCTCCTCGCCCTCGGGGAGGGGGAGCGCCGTTCGCGGGTGGAAGGGCTGCTCGCGACCACGCCACGGCTCACCGGGATCCGTTCCACGGTCCGGTCGCTCCACCGGGCGGGTCTCCGGGTCGTCCTGCTCACCCATAACCCGACCTGGGTCGGGCGATGGTACGCCAGCCGCTTCGGCTTCGACGCCTGGACCGGGGTAGAACAGCCCGTGGTCCAGGGACGGCTCGGACCCGCCCCCCGTTTCCATCTGGACAAGCGGATCACGATGGGGAGGATGCTCTGCAGTTTCGGGATCCGGCCGATCGAGGCGGCCCACGTGGGCGACGCGGGACCCGACGCGCGCGTCTTCCCCTACCTCGGGACCGGGGTCGCGCTCAACACCAATCGCCGGTCGGTACTGCGTGCTGCGGACCTCTTCGTCTGTTCCCAGGACCTGAGGGACCTCCTTCCGTTCCTCTCCCGGGCGTTCAAGTCCCGGGTACCCTCCTGGCCCTCCGAACGGGGCCCACCTAGCGATCTCCAGGTGGAGGAGAAGGAATCTTATGTACGTGGGAAGACCGTTCCCGCCTGATGCCGTCCTCCTGGGTCGCCCTCAAGGCGGTCCACCCCAGCTGGTCCACCGTGCAGCTGCCGCAGGAGGTGGCAGAGCTCCTCGGCTGCCGGGCCGAGGAGCTCTCCTCGCTGCCCGGCCCGCCGGCCTGCGGTC
>JAKATE010000235.1 GCA_021828085.1 Thermoplasmata archaeon
TGCCGCTCGACCGCGTGGTTAAACGCGATCTCCGCGAGGTCGCTGGCGTAGAGGGACGAGCGCTCCAGGCTCTCCAGCACGTAGGCGAGGGCGATGGCCTGACGACCGGGACGGGAGAAGAAATTGTCCAGGAGCTTGCGGCGGAGCTGGACCATCCGGTCCGTCTCGTCGAGCACCCGGTTCGCGCCGCGCGTGTCCCCCGAGAACAGCGTCTCGACCGCGGTGTCGAGCAGCCCCCGGGCGGCGTCGGAGAGGGCCTTGAGCTCCTCCACCTGGGACTTCGGCACCGGGGTCGACGTCACCCAGCCCGTGACCTCCGCCACGCGCACCGCGTGGTCGGCGATCCGCTCCAGGACCCTGGAGGCCTGGAGGAAGGTCAGGCACTCCGGGAGCGTGAGCCCGAGGGAGGTGAGGTGCCTCTGGTCCCTCAGCGCGACCGTGACCTGCTTCTGGGTGAACCAGTGCAGGCGGTCCACCTCCCAGTCCCGCTGCTGGACGTCCTGGGCGATGGCGGCGTCGCGCTCGGCGAACGCGGTCATCGCATCGGCGTGCATGGCCCGAACCATGTGGTGCATCCGTCGGATGACGGAGGGGAGCGGCAGGGGGTTCGCCCCGACCACGTCCTGAAGCACGACGGACTCGGCGGACTCCTCCAGGATCTCGGGACCGATCATGTGCTGCGCGAAGCCGCGCACGACCTCGCGTGTCTGGGCGCTCATGCGCTGGGGGGTGCGGACCTCCAGCAGCGTCGAGCCCGCGATGTACTCCGCGACAAGCAGGCGGAAGAGGTGGTCCCGGTCCATCTCGTTGGAGACGGTGACGGACCTTCGGGAGGGCTCGGCCTTCCCGGCCTCCTCGGTGTAGAGCGTGAGCGACCCGTCGGGGCGGGAGGCGAAGAGCAGCAGGTCGCCCGCCGACAGCCCCCGGGTGGTGACCCACGTCTTCGGGAGGGAAATGATGAACGTGCTGCCCCCGGTCCTCTGGATCCGCCGCCCCTCGTAGCCTCCCGGAGTCCGCATCGGTGGGCGCCGACCGGACCAATCTATATAGCCCTATAGTCACGCGGCCCTCTCCCCGATACCGGCACTCCGCCACCAACCGAGGGCACTCGCGTTTCGCCCTCGCCCGAACCCCGGGCGGGCACGAGCCCTTCTCCCCGGGATGAGGTTCGGCTTGAGGAACTTCACGGGTGGGAAGGAACACTCGCGGGTGATGTCAGGACTGGAAGGCGCGTGGCAGCTCTGGCTGGAGCGCACGCGTGCTGGGTCGGGGGCTCAACGACCGTTCCCGGTATCTTCCCCCGCGGAACCCAGGCACCGGACCAGCTTGTCGCCAAGTGAGGTCGCCTGCCAGCGGGGCGCAGACAACCCCTCCGTCGGGCTTTGGCGTTGCACGAATCCTGCTTCCTCCATCCGCTGGAGGACCCGTAGAACGGAGGAGGCGGGGACGCGAGGCATTCTGTGGTGGAGATCGGACAGGGTGGAGACACCCTCCTCGGAGAGATAGGCGAGCACCTCTAGGGGGAGGGAGTCGAGCACGGAACGGGCCAACTTCACTGCGATCGACTCGTGCGGGGTCGTGCTGCTCACGCCCTCTCCGCGCTGTCGGAGGACAACATCACGAGAAGGCTCGCGAAGGGGGGCGTAGGTTCGGCCCGGAGCGGACCGGGCCGTGGCGGCCCACGGAAGATCCCGATCGTGCAGCGTGCCCCCTCGGGCAGCCAGTTCGCCGGCACTGGGCGCACCTCCAGGGCGAGGCAGTCAAAGCAGACCAGATGAAGGTCAGACTCTCGGCGCGTGTTCCGGCCCCCACACCGGCCACAGGCCTCGATCCCCCGCGCGAGCGAACGATAATCCTTCTCGACCATCCGGGAGGGGACCAGTTCGCCGGAGCGGGTCTCGCGAGCACCGCAGACCGCGCAGTAGAGGTACCCCCCATCGTCGATCTCGAGGTCGCACGTGTCGCAGACCTCGCAACGCCCGAAGGCTCTACTGGAGGGCATGATCCTGCTCCATTCTTCCGCCCGCCCAGACGACCTGTCCTTCCACCGGGATCCCTGGAGAGCTCTCCTCTGAGAGCGGGAACGGTGTGAACTCGCGATCGCAGATCCTGCAGTAGAAGCTGAAGCCGGACCTACGTACCGTGGAACGGCCCCGGCAGCGAGGGCAAGGCTCGACACCCTCGGACAGGTCCGGGACCCGCTCCGCCGGAAGAGGTGAGAGCTCCCCGGAGTGGGCCGGAACGAGCGGGGCCCCCGGGCCCACCGCGCCGCCTCCACCCCCCTCCGACGCCCCGGCCGCCGCTGGCGGGCTCCCTGAAGGGGGAGCCGCAGGGGGGCCGCTCGACGAGGGCGCGACAGGGTCGTGGCCCCAGCGGGACGCACGACGGCCACGAGAGCTCCGAACGCCGTAGGGGACCAGGGCGAGAGCGTCGAGAAGCTCGTGCGAAGAGGGAGGACCCCCGTTCGCCTCTCCTTCCTGGGAATCCTCGGCGTTCATCCCTTCCCGGCTCACGCTGATCCCTCACACCCCTAACCGGTCGGGAGGGATTTGGGAATCGTGCCAACTGGTTCTAGAATCCCTTCCGAATCAAGGGCCTCGGCCTAGGATGGGTCGCGTTCCGACGGCCGGAGCCCCACTGCGGCGGCGCTCCCGCCGTTACAGGCTCGCGTAGAAGAGCGTCGTAAAGGCCGCGTCGAAGCAGGCCACGACCAGAAGGTAGAGTTCATACCGGAGCCCGGGGCCTAGCCCGAGCCGGAAGGTATCGAAGACCAGCGGGGACCCGAGAACGGCCCCTAGGCAGAAGAAGGAGAAAGCCACCGCTAGGGAGAGGGTGAAAGGGGATCGGACGGCCCTGTAGGTGGCCCAGTAGGTCGCGCTGAGTCCGATAAGGACGGCGACCTCCACCATCGTCAGGATGGTCAC
>JAKATE010000040.1 GCA_021828085.1 Thermoplasmata archaeon
TGTATCCTCCCTTCTATAAAGTCATGCAGCCGCGGCCCGTGGCCTCGCCGCGTCCCTCGGACCCGCCGATGGAGAGCGGCTTGCCCGTGACGACGCCGGGGACCGAGTAGCCCTTCTGCATCGAGTACGTGTCCATGATCCAGGCCATGGTCTGGCTGTCGGTGTAGACGTCCGGAGCCGGAACATCGATCTCCGGTCCGATGATCGGGACGATCTCGCTGGCGAAGCGCCGGGTCATCCGCTCAAGCTCCCCCTTGCTCATCGCCTTGGGGTTGCAGATGACGCCGCCCTTCGCTCCCCCGTAGGGAAGGCTGACGACCGCGCACTTCCAGGTCATCCAGGCGGCCAGCGCACGAACCTCGTCGAGCGAGACCTGGGGGTGGTAGCGGATACCTCCCTTGGTCGGGCCGCGGGCCATGTTGTACTGGACCCGGTACCCGGTGAAGACGCGGTAGGAACCGTCGTCCATCCGGACGGGGAAGTTGACCGTGAGCTCCCGCTTCGGGTGCTTCAGGATCTCGGTCATTCCCGCGTCCAAGTTCAGGTACTTGGCGCAAATGTCCACTTGTCGCTGGGCCGTCTCGAACGGGTTCACTGCTCCTCCGTTATTCGTCATCGACACACCGTCCCCTTATCGGGGAAGGCGACCACAGCGGAGGGGTACATAAGTTCCTCCCCTGTTCTGTCGGGACAAGGTACAGATTCGTGCCCGTCGCCGACATTCCGTCGGCGTAGGTGAGGCCCCTGGCGGGGCGCGGAAGGGGGTGACCTCCCCGCCGCCGTACCGGTCAGGGTTTTCGGAACCCGCCCAGGTCCATGCCCCGACGGTAGTACGTACGGGTCCCCTTCGCCTCTGCGAATCGGTCGAGGGCCCCCTCCAGCCACTCGGTGTTGTCGGCGAGGAGGACCCCTCCGGACGGGACCTTCCGGTCGACGCAGGAGAGCTCGAAGGTGGCGTGGGCGAAGGTGTGGAGGCTGTCGTGCAGGAAGATCCCCACCTCGTCGAGCTCCCCCACGAGCTTCGGCAGCAACTCCTGGCTCGGACCGAGGCGCAGGTCCCATCCTCCCCGGAGGTCCGACGGCACGGCCCAGCCCGAAGCGTGGCCGGGCGGCAGCGCGACGGGCGAGTCCTCCCCTTCGGAGAAGCGCGGGCCCTTCTGCTTCGTCGGGAGGTCGATTGAGTGGAGGTGCCCCGCGCCGTTCTTCGAGAGCGCCTTCAGGAAGTACGCGGAGGAGACGCCGGAGGAGACCCCGACCTCGACGATGTGGGCGGGGCGGAGGAGCCGGGCGAGCGCGTAGAGCTCGAAGGGGGCCCGGATCTGGGCGTAGAAGTCCCGGCCCGCGGAAGCGTGGGCGGAGGCGATCGCCTCGGCGAGGACCCGGTCGTCCTGCGCCTCCTTCATGGCGAAGCGGACCTCCGCGAGCGGCCGCCCGGTGAGCTTTCGGACCCACCCGGGGTCCACCCGGTCCCGGTCGGTGGACGCCGTCGCCGCCTCGGAGGTCCTGAGGGGAGGCATGGGGCGGAGACCTGCCGCGGGCTAATAGGGCGAGTGTGGCGACGGTGTGATATCCCGGGTACGCGCTCTCCGGTCCGTGTCCGGCGGGGAGGCCTTCGCCCTGGAGAAGGTCTCCAAGCGCTACGGCGATCTCTCGGCGCTCTCCGAGGTCTCCTTCACGGTCCGTGAAGGGGAGGCGGTGGGGTACCTCGGGCCCAACGGCTCGGGCAAGACCACCACGCTGAAGCTCCTCTCGGGGCTCACGCGCCCGACCGAGGGTTCGCTCCGTCTCGGGGGCATCGACCCCGCGAAGGACCGAGCGCGCGCCCTCGCGTCGGTCGGGGTCCTGGTCGAGACCCCGGGCGTGCTCCCGTACGTGCGGGGCCGGGACCTGCTCGAGCACATCGCGGAGGTGAAGGGGCTCCCGGTCCACGAGCGCGGGGCCGCCGTGGTCCGTGCCGCGAAGCGTCTCGACGTGGTGGAACCGCTCGACCGCCCGCTCGGGACGCTCAGCACGGGTCTCCTGCGCCGTCTCCTCCTCGCCGGCTCGCTCATCGGCGACCCGCGGGTCCTGGTCCTGGACGAGCCCACGCTCGGCCTCGACCCGGCGGCTCGCGCGGACCTTCGCCGGGTGCTGCGGGAGCTCCGCCAGGAAGGGCGCACCATCTTCCTCTCCACCCACCTGCTCGAGGACGTCGAGGAGGTCTGCCACCGGGTCCTCTTCCTGCGGGCCGGGCGCCTGGTGGGGGAGGCCCCGGTCGAGGCCGAGGCGGAGGACGGTGCCACGGTTCGGCCGCGCACCCTGCGCGTGCGGACCTCCTCCGCCTCGCCCGCCGCCGGGCTGCGCGCGCTCCTCCCCCCCGAGGTGGAGCTCGAGGAGACGCGCGAGGGCCGCGAGTTCCTGCTCAAGTTCAAGGGCGATGAGTCGGGGCAGAGCCGGATCGTGAAGGCGCTGGTCACCGGAGGGGTCCCGGTCTCCCGCGTGGAGGCGGTCGGCTCGGACCTCGGGACGCTCTATCTTCAGAAGGTCGGACGGGAGGATGCCGCGTGAGCGCGCTCGTGGCGAACGCGCGGTGGGAGCTCATCCGCCTCGTCCGCTCCAAGCGCCTCTTCCTGCTCGTCATCCCGGTGATCGCCGGGCCGGTGGGAAGCCTCCTCGCCTTCCTCTACTTCGCCCACGTCCAGGCGAACGGCACGCTCCTGACCCACGGGACCGCGCTCACGCTCGGGCTCTTCGTGACCGGGGGGCTCGCGGGGATGGTGTTGCTCGACCTCGGCGCCCTCACCGTCGGCGAGGAGCTCGCCCGCCGCTCCCACATGATCTCCTTCGGTCTGCCGCAGTCGCGGGCGGGCATCCTGGCCGGTCGTCTCCTGGTCGTGTTCGGGCTCACCCTCGGGGTCTTCGTCGTCGGAGGGCTCCTGGTCTGGCCCATCGCCTCGGCGGTGGTCCCCGCGCACGTGGGGGACGCGGCCCCGCTCTTCGACCCCGTGCACCTCTTCGAGGGCGTGCTCTGCCTGCTCCTCTTCCTGGGAGCGATCGCGGTGAACGCCTCCGTCCTGACGCGCAGCTCCTCCGAGGCCCTGGTGGCCGGAGTGCTCGCCGGGGTCGTGACCGTGGCCGTCGCCGGGTGGTTCACCTACGAGGGGCAGATCAGCATGCTCTTCCCCGCGGTGCTCCTGGCGGTCGCCGTGGTGGCGCTCGTCTGGTCGTTCCTCCGGTTCGAGTCGCTCGACACCTGAGGCGCGAGCGCGGGTCCGCGCTCCTCCGCGTCCGGCTCAGCCGCGAGAGAACGAGTCCCACCCGACGTTCGGGAGGGGACGGGTGTGGCCTTCCTTGTCCTCGAAGTAGGACTCGCCCTTCTCGCCGACGCTCCCGATGACGCAGAGGTGCCCTCCCGCCCGGACGACGTTCTTGAGCGTCGCGTCGAAGCTCGCGCGCGGGAAGGCGGTCAGGAGTTCGTAGTCCCCTCCGAGGTAGGCGACCTTCTCGATGGGGAGGTCGAGCGCCTTCGCGACCTTGAGCGCGAGCGGGTCGTACGGGACCCAGTCGTCGCGGAGGTGGGCGGAGACGCCGGAGGCCCGGCAGAGGTGGTCCACCGCCGCGAGGAGGCCGTCGGAGGTGTCCGTGGTCGCGGTGGCGGTGGTGGAGAGCGCGTACCCCTCCCGGAGCCGGGGCCGGATGTTCAGCAGGACCCCGAGGGCCTCCTTCTCGCTGAGCGATTCCTCCTTCCAGGCCAGGAAGGCGGAGCTGCCCCGTCCCGTCGTGCCGGTCGTCGCGAGGAGGTCCCCGGGCATCGCGCCGGAGATCGGCATGAGGTAACGGGCGTCCGCTTCTCCCACCGCGATCGGCACGACCCCGCGGTTCTCGCTGCGCTTGCTGTCCCCGCCCAGGAGGTGGGTGCCGGCGAGGCGGGAGGCCTCCTCCAGTCCGATGATCACCTGCTGCGCCCAGCGCAGCGGGGTCTCGCCCGGGACGAGCATGGCCCCGAGGAGCGCGACGGGGCGCCCGCCCTTCGCGGCCAGGTCGGAGAAGTTGACGTTCGCCGCGAACCGTCCGACGGCCCGGGGGTCCGCGGTGGGAGGGAAGTGGGTCCCTTCCATCACCGCGTCGGTGGTGAGGAGGTGGACGAACTTCCCGCCGGTGGGGATGGCCGCGCAGTCGTCGCCCACGGGGAGGAGGCCCGCCTTGCCGGCGGGGAGCGTGCGGGCGATCCACTCGTGGAGCGAAGCCTCGCTCACCTGCTCGAGCGTCGCCGAGGAGGTGACCTTGCGAGGACGCTTCAGCATGAGGGTCCCCTTGGGCGATCTCAACCGCCGGCCGGGGGAGCGTAGGGCAGGAACTCCTTCCCGAGGAGCTCCCGGCCGAGGATCATCCGCATGACGTTCAGGCCGCCTTCCGCGCCCACCATGTAGCTCATGACGCCGCGCAGGCCGCGCTCGAGCCCGACCTCCTTGGTGTAGCCGCTGGCGCCGAACCACATCATGACCTTCTTCACCGCATCGAAGGCGAGCTGCGGGGCGGTCAGCTTCACGGAGGCGACGACGCGGTCGATCTCGGACCGGTGGGTAGTGTCGCCCTTGAACGTGTACGTGTCCAGGAGCCAGGCGGCGCGCCGGACCTGCCACTTCACCGCTTCGCTCTGGGCCCAGAGGTCCGCGAGCTCGAACTGGATCCCCTCGAACTTCCCGAGCGGCTGGCCGAAGACCTGCCGTTCCTTGATGTAGGCCATCCCGGTCTCGATCGCCCTCTCGGCCGCCCCGACGCAGGCCGCCGCGACGAACGTGCGGGCCACCTGGAAGCCCTGCATGGCGACCCCGAAGCCCTTCCCCTCCTTCCCCAGGAGGTAGCGCTCGGGCGCCCGCACCTCGTCGTAGTGGAGCATGCAGGTGGAGATCCCCATGCGGCCCATGTTGACGAGCTTGTGCGCCGTCGTGCCCTTCGCGTTCGCCGGGACGTAGAGGAAGTTGAACCCGTTCCCGTCCTTCTGGCGCGTGAGCGTCACGTGGCCGCCGCCGCGCTCGCGGGCCTCCATGACCCCGGAGAGGAACGTCTTCTCCCCATCCACGACGATCTCCTTGCCGTCGCGCCAGGAGCGGGTGCGCATGTTGGCGAGGTCGCTCCCCCCACCGGGCTCGGTGGTGGCGATCCCCAGGAAGTGCTTGCCCGCGCAGACCGGGGGCAGGACCTCCTTCTTCGTCTCCTCCGTCCCGTGCTTGGCGAGGATCCATCCCCACCCGGCTTCCAGGAGGAAGTAGACCGCGGTGGCCATGGAGAAGTCGCCGCGGCCGATCTCTTCCGCCGCGATCTCGGTCTGGATGGCGGTGGCGCCCATGCCCCCGTACTCCTCGGGGACCGGCATCGCGAAGAGCCCGAGCCGGGCCATCTCGTCCAGGACCTTCGCGGGGATGGTCCCGGTGTCGTCGATCACCTGCTCGTTCTTGCGGAGGACCTCGTCGCCGAAGCGTCGGAGGGTCGATTGGAAGGCCTCTTCCTCGGGGGACAGACGGAAGTCCATGGAGCTCGCCGGCGGGACGAAAGGCTCCGGCTATTTGGCTTGTCCTCGGACGGCGTTCGGTCCTCCGGGCCCTTCCCGCGCCCGTCCCGGGCCCCGGCCGCTCGCTTCTGCGCGCCCTCTAGAAGCCCTTCAGCCGAAGGTACCAGCCGATCACGCTGTGGTGGTTGAGGATGTACGTCGCGTACGCCGCCCCGAGCAGGAGGAGCCCCGAGAGCCAGGTGAGCCCCACCGAGGCCCAGCTCGGCTTCGACTTCATCCAGAAGAACATGTCGAGCGGGTCGACGCGCCACTTGAGGAACTTCCAGCCCATCCAGAGCACGAGGAGGCCCAGGAGCCCGGCCAGGATGGGGCTCAGGAAGTAGCCGAGCCCGAACCCGAAGATCAGGAGGAACAGCGCGAGGACGCCGCCGGCGTGGCTGTGCTTTTCGGGCTGCGTGGGGGGTACGGCCATGGGGTCCTGCCCACCTCATCCTAGGTGCGAGTATTTCCTCGTTCCGCAACCCGCGCGCGGGTCCCTCCCCTCCACCTTTCCGGCGCCGCCCCGGCCCCGGCCTCCCCGGAACGAGAAACGACTATGCCCCCCCGCGGCTGGGCCCCCTGTATGTCACTGAAGGTGGCCGTCAACGGCTACGGGACGATCGGCAAGCGGGTGGCGGACGCGGTCCGCCTGCAGAAGGACATGACCCTGGTCGGGGTCGCGAAGACCAAGCCGGGGTTCGAGGCCCGCCGGGCGGTGGAGAAGGGCTATCCGGTTTTCCTCGCGGGCGATGGGAAGAAGGCCGACTTCGACGCGGCGGGGATCCCGACCGCGGGGACCCTCCAGGAGCTTCTGCGGAGCGTCGACGTCGTCGTCGACTGCACCCCCGAGAAGGTGGGGGCCGCGAACAAGGCGCTCTACGAGGAGGCGAAGGTCGCCGCGGTCTGGCAGGGCGGCGAGAAGGCCTCTGTGGCCGACCGCTCCTTCAGCGCGCTCGCCAACTACACTTCCTGCCTGGGGGCGAGGAAGGTCCGGGTCGTCTCCTGCAACACCACCGGGCTCTCCCGGGCGGCCGCCGTCCTCCGGGAGCGGTTCGGGGTCCTTCACTGGGAGGCGACGCTGGTCCGTCGCGCGGCGGACCCCGGGGAGTCGAAGCGGGGGCCCATCAACGGGATCCTCCCCACGATGACCCTGCCCTCCCACCACGGCCCGGACGTCCGGACCATCTTCCCCGACCTTCCGATCGCGACCTCGGCGGTGGTCGTGCCCACGACGCTCATGCACGTCCACGTGAACCACGTGCGCCTGGCCCACCCCCCCTCGAGCGGGAGCGACGTGATGGCGGCCTTCCGCACCACCCCCCGCTTCGTCATGTTCCGGGCCTCGGACCGCATGGAGGGCACCCCTCAGGTGATCGAGTGGGCGCGCGACCTCGGCCGGTCGCGGAACGACGTGATGGAGAACGTCCTCTGGGAGGAGGGGCTGAAGCTGGAGGGGAGCGACCTCTACTTCTTCCAGGCCATCCACCAGGAGTCCATCGTCGTGCCGGAGAACATCGACGTCCTGCGGGCGATGTTCCAGCTGGAGACCGACCCCCGCAAGAGCATCGAGCGGACGGACCAGGCCCTGGGGATCCTCCGCGTCGGCGCCTAGGACCTTGGGGGATGGGGGTCCTCCCCCCCACCCTCGGGGGGCCCCCCGGGGCCTCCCCTCGAGGGTGACTTCTCTGGAAAACCCCCCGCGGCCCCAATTCCCTTTATATAGGGCGTTCTTGTCGCGCCTCGAGCCCGATGTATTATTTGGAGACCCGCCGGGACGTCGTTCGCATTCCGCCCGCGCGCCTTTCGCCAAACATCGGGGATGTCATCTCCGAGCTCGCGCAGCAGCAGTTCGAAGGGAAGCTCCTGGACGGTCAGAGCCTGACCGTCCTCATCATGAACGTCAAGCTCATCGGTGAGGGCCGGATCATCCACGGTGACGGCGGCGTCTACCAGGACGTCGAGTACACCGCGATCCTCTTCCGGCCGGAGCTCCAGGAGGTCATCGAGGGCCAGGTCGTCGAGGTCCGGAAGTTCGGGGCGTTCGTGCGCTTCGGGCCGCTGGACGGTCTCCTCCACGTCAGCCAGATCATGGACGACCGGGTGAACATCGACGAGCACAACCAGCGCCTGGTCGGCGTCGAGACCAAGCGGGACCTGCGCGTCGGGTACAAGGTCCGGGCCCGTATCGTCTCCCTTTCGCTCTCCGAGATCTCCCCGCGGGACAGCCGGATCGGACTGACCATGCGTCAGCCCGGGCTCGGCCGCCTCGAGTGGATCGCCGAGTCCCACAAGAAGACCGAGAAGGCCGAGGGTGGCCGTGGGGGCGGTGGCGGCGGAGGCGGCGGCAAGAAGGCGGCCGCTCCTGCACCTCCCGCAGCGGCCAAGGCCAAAGCGGCCTGAGGAGTAGGTAGCGATGGCGATCACCCAGCGCGCTTGCCGCAACTGCCATTCGATCTCCGACCAGATGAAGTGCCCGAAATGCGGCGGGGAGACGAGCAAGGAGTGGCAGGGTTACCTCATCGTCGTCGACCCCGAGAAGTCCGAGATCGCCCGCAAGATGGGCATCAAGGCCGGTGGACGCTACGCACTGCGCGTGAAGTGACGAGGCGGCCACGAAGGACCTCTACCTTCGTCCGGAACTGCGCGAGGAGCTCTCGCGCCCGATGGGGCCCGTCCTCCCGACCGAGGAGGCCAAGCGTCGCCTCGCGACCGGGGGCCTCTTCGTGGCCTGCGGTGACGTGGTCAGCGTCAACGCGGTGAAGTGGGGTCATCCCCCCTTCGCCGCCGTCGTCGACGGCCACACGCTGCGGGAGCGGACGACGGAGATCACCGACCTGGGGCCCCTCGCGGCCCGCCGGGAGCTCTGGGCCCGGAACCCTCCGGGGCAGGTGACGGCGGAGCTCCAGAAGGCCATCCACGAACTGGTGGCCGGAGGCGGCGGGCTCCTCGTCGTCGATGGAGAGGAGGACCTCGCGGTCCTCCCGCTCGTCTTGGAGCTCCCGGCCGGTAGCACCGTTATATACGGACAGCCAGGTGCGGGCGTCTGCTTCCTCGCCGTGGACGACGCGGCGAAGGAGCGAGTACGGACGATCCTGGAAGGCATGGAGGCACGCCCCGCGAACCATGGACATCAAGGTCATTAGTGAGAAGCACAACCTGCTCCTCGGGCGGAAGGAGTACCTCTTCGAGGTCGCTCACCCCGAGGGACCGACCCCGAAGCGCGACGAGGTCCGCAAGGCCCTCGCCGAGGCGCTGAAGGTCCCCAAGGACCGGCTCATCTTGGAATGGATGCGCGCCCGGTTCGGCGTCCAGCGCTCCCGTGGCAGCGCGCACGCCTACGACTCGAAGGACCTCGTGAACAAGGTGGTCCGCGAACACATCCTGATCCGCAACGGTCTCAAGGAGAAGCCGCAGAAGGGCCCCGGTGGCGCTGCCGCCACCGAACCCGCCCCCGCTGCCAAGCCCGAGGCCAAGGGCGAGACCAAGGCACCCGCGAAGGCGTGAGGAAGACCATGGGAAAGGCGCGAACCGGTTTCTACACCGTCCAGGGCGAGACGCTGACCCGCACCCACACCTTCTGCCCGAAGTGCGGGCCGGGCGTCATCATGGCGCAGCACGGCTCCCCGCGCCCCCGCCGCTCCTGCGGCAAGTGCGGGTATTCGGAGGCCGACAAGGCCCCCGCGCCGAAGGCCGAGAAGCCGGCGCGCGCCCCCAAGGGCCCGAAGAGCAAGTAGTCGGCTCACTGAGCTGCCGGGCGCTTCCGCGCCTGCTCTACCGGGACTCGACGGGCTCACCGCTGGATGACGAGGTCCCCTTCGCGCTTCGGCCTGCTTCTCGAGAAGTCCCCGCGTCCCGCGCACGCAGACGGCGGTCGCCTCAGCGGAAGCGTCGCATCCAGCTGCCGGCGCCGCGGAAGAGCCCTCCCACCTGGGGTTCCTGCTTTTCGGCCATCCGCTCGGAGGCGCCCGATCCGGTCGTGGTGGTCTCGCCCCAGACGTAGCGCTCTCCCCGGAACGCCGAGATCACCGCGCTGAGCGCCGTGACCAGGCCGGCGAACATGAACGCCTCCGACATGGCGGAGGAGAAGGCGCCGGCGATCGCGGTCGCGAAGAAGTGGGGCGCGGTGAGCGTCGATTGCGTGCTGAGAGGAAGGGCCTGCCATCCGGGCACCGTCGAGGCGTGCGCCAGGATGCCCGTCATCGGGTTCTCGCCGAGGAAGGCGCCGAAGAGCGCTCCGGTCGGGTCGGAGGAGACGATGGTGGTCAGGATCCCCTGGTCGGGCGCTCCCACGTGGGCCCCCGCGAGCGCCCCCGAGACCGACACCGAGAGCCCCGTCGAAAGTCCGAGCACGAGGATCGTGAAGAAGAGCGCCATGGAGGTCTGCTGTCCGATGTTCTGCAGCGTCGCGAGCATCCCGGACGCCGCGCCCCGGTTCTCCGCCGGAACGGAGTTCATCACCGACGCCGCGTTCGGCGAGGCGAACATTCCCATCCCGCACCCCTGCAGGAAGATGATCACGGCCATCTGCCAGTAGGCGAAGTCGGACGGAAGGAAGGCGAGCGCGAAGCAGGTCGCCGACCCCAGGGCCATGCCCACCGTCGAGATGACCCGGGCCCCCTTGCGGTCGGAGATCCATCCGCTGACCGGGCCCGCGACGATGAACCCCACCATCATGGGGGCCATCATCACCCCGGCCCAGAACGGGGTCTCCGCGAACGAGTAGCCGTGCAGCGGGAGCCAGATCCCCTGGAACCACAGGACCAGGAGGAGCATCATCCCCCCGCGCGCGACCGACCCCAGGAAGGAGGAGGAGACCCCGGCCGAGAAGGCCCGGACCCGGAAGAACTCGAGCCGGAACATCGGGTCCGGGACCCGGGTCTCGATGCGCAGGAAGAGCAGGAGCAGCGCCGCCCCGGTGAGGAAGCCGCCCCATACCCACGGGTTGCCCCAGCCCATCGCGGAGCCGCCGTAGGGGAGGAGACCGTACGTGGTCGAGACCAGGAGCAGGGTGAGCCCCACCGCGAAGGTGACGTTCCCGAGGAGGTCGATCTTCTGGTGCCGGCTGCGGACGGAGGTCTCCCGCAGCCGGGCGTAGGCCCAGATCGTCCCGAAGACGCCCACGGGGACGCTGACCAGGAAGATGATCCTCCAGGTCGGGAGGACGAAGGGCCCGAAGTGGAGGTCGGGGATGGAGGCCAGCACCCCGCCGGTGATGAGCCCGACGATGGAGCCTCCCAGGAACGCCACCTGGTTGACCCCGATGGCCTTCCCGCGCTCGCTCGGAGGGAACGCGTCGGTGATGAGGGCCGCCGAGTTCGCGAAGAGGAAGGAGGCGCCCACCGCCTGCACGAGCCGGAAGCCGATGAGCTCCCAGGCTCCCGCGTCCCCCGAGCTCGGGGTCAGGAACAACGCGACGGACGCTGCCGAGAAGATGGCGAACCCGAAGTTGTACATCCGGGCCCGCCCCCACATGTCGGAGAGCCGGCCCATGGAGACGAGCAGCGTGCCGGTGACGACGCCGTAACCCAGGAGCATCCAGATGAGGAGCGGGAAGCTCGAAGGGAGGAACGGGTCCACCCCGAGCCCCTGGAAGATCACCGGGAGCGAGATCAGGACGATCGTCCCGTCGAGGGAGGCGAGGAGCGCTCCCAGTGTGGTGTTGGAGAGGACGGTCCACTTGTAGGCGACCATCAGGTCTCCTTCTCGCCCAGGTCCAGCTCCCGCGACCGTTCCTCGAGCACCCGACGCAGCTCCAGGGAACCGGAACGGAGCGCCTCCAGTTCGTGGGGGCGCATGTCACGCGCGAGCGAGTCGAGGAAGGCTCGGTGGGCCTGGGAGGCGCGGCGGTAGAGCTTCGCTCCGTTCTCGGTCAGGCTCACCGCGACGGCCCTCCGGTCGGTGGGGTCGCGCTCCCGCCGCACGAGCCCTCGTGCCTCGAGACGGTCGAGGACCTCCGTCGTCGCCGCCGGGGAGATCCCCAGATGCGCGCTCAGGAAGGAGGGCCGGACCGTGTCCGCGCTCGCGAGGCGGAGCGCCGTGTAGTCGGACACCGCGAGCTCGAACGGTCCGAGGATGCGGCCGAGGACCCGGCGGAACGTGTGGTGCGCGCACCGGTAGTCGTCGAAGGGCCCCCAGGTGGCGGGCTGAGGCTCCTCGCGCGGCTTCCCACGAGGCTTCGCCCGTAGCGCCGCGGCGGACATGTCGCATGGACGTTCGGCTCCGTATATTACGGCTCCTCACTATTTTCGCGGGCACGAGCCGCGAGGAGGGGCCGCGCAGGGGTCCGCCGAGCGGGCTCGCTCCGAGGAGGATGGGTCGCGGGAGAGGAACCCCGCCCGGGGCGAGGTGGGGTGCGGCGCAGGACGGCGCGCTACACCTTGAGTAGCTTCTGGGTCAGCTCGCTCACGCTGCCCAGGTGGACGCAGCGGGGGCGCGCGCCTCGGCGAGAGGAGGGTGCGGAGGCGCCTCCCGTGCGGGGGACCGTGCGGCGCGTCGGTCCGATGACCCCGACCGCTCCGTACCCCTCACGCGTGGCTCCCGTCACGTCCTCTTCCGAGTCTCCCACGTGCGCGGCATGGCACGCCGGGACCCCGAGCTCCTCCAGGCAGTCCTGGAAGATCCGGGGCGAGGGCTTGCACCAGGGGAGCTCCTCGCTCAACGAGACGTGATGGAAGAAGCGCAGGAGGTGGTGCTCGGCGAGAAGGGCACGGATGCTCTCGGCCGGCTCAAAGAGGAGGTTCGAGACCACCCCCAGGCGAAGGCCGGACCGCTCCAGCTCCGCGAGGGTCCTCCGGTCCGCGGGCTCGATGCGCACGGGCAGGCGTCGGACCAGGGGGTCCAGTTGGCGCGAGACGCAGCCCGGGTGGTACTCCCGTCCCAGGAGCTCGGCCAACCGGTGACCCTGAGCCTCCACGGACCTCGTGCGGCCGAGCGTGGCCTCCTTGCGGGTCTCTTGGACGACCTGGGCCCGCGCCTCCTCTTCCGAACCCTTCGCGGGCTCCGCGCCCTCGACGCGTTGCCAGGACCTGGCCGAGTCGAGCCAGATCTTCTCCCGCTCCTCCTCGTACCGGGCGGCGTTGCGGGGGGAGAGGTGGAGCAGCGTTCCCCACAGGTCGAAGGTGATGGCGGTGAGCTGGTCGTGGGCGTGGTCCCGGGCCTTCGGCGACCGCATACGGTTCGTCATCATGGGGCCACTCCCCTGCGGTCGGTCGAGGGCGGGAGGTGCGCGGTCGATCGCGGCGACCCATCTCGCGGTTTGCTCTCTCGTGGCCTGAGAGACCGAGTGGTCTCGCGTGGCGCACGCAGGGGGCGCGCCGTCGTCTCCGTCGGGTGGTGAAGGTCTGAGCCTCTCTGCACGCCGCGTCGACACCAGGCCCCGCAGGGGCGGACGACCTGCCGTGGGCGCGTCAGAGGCGCGAAGGGAACGGGCCGGTTCCCTTCCGCGGACAACATCGACGACCGGAGCCGGGTGGAAGCAAAGGCATAAGGTCCAACATGTTGGATGGCAGTCGCTTGAAGCCTGGGGCCCTGGGCCGGTCCCGTACGGGAGCGGGTCGTTACGCGGTTTGCGGTCTGGGTCGCGGGACCATCTCCCGCCGCCCCCGTTCGACGAGCGGGGCGTCCCAGGCACCCGCGTCGGGCGATCGCCGGAAGCGAGGCGTGACCCGGCCGGGGCGTAGATGATCGGTGGAAGGGAGGATGGGGAGGCGGACAAGCCCCTGGGCCACGGCCTGCCGCACTGGGTCGAGGCCTCGCTCGCGAATCTCCGCAAGCGGTGGGGAGGGGCCTGGAGCTCGAACCTCAAGGGATGGGGGACGGTCTCGAGGGACCTCGCCCGGTGGGCGCTGATCGCCGTTCCGATCGGGGTCGTCGCCGGCGTCGGCGCGGTGATGTTCTACTCCCTCTGGCTGCTCTCGACCTATTTCTTCCTGGACATCATCGTCGGGATCCAGTATCCCCTGGCCGGGGGACTGCAGGTCAGCTGGCCGAGCTCCTTCCCGCGCATCCTGCTGCTGCCCCTGGTGATGGGTCTGGGCGGAGTCGTCTCGGGCGCCATCGCCCAGTGGTTCGCCCCCGAGATCGCCGGTCACGGGACGGACCAGACGATCCGGGCGTTCCACCAGAAGGAGGGACGCATCCGGTACCGGGTGCCGCTCCTGAAGGTGCTGGCCAGCTCCATCACCCTGGGGACGGGGGGCGCGGGCGGGAGAGAAGGACCGGTCAGCCAGGTCGGAGGAGGGTTCGGGTCGCTCTGGGCAGACGCGCTCGGCCTCTCGCCGAGCGAGCGGAGGATCGCCCTGGCCTCCGGTCTCGGCGCCGGGGTGGGCGCGATCTTCCGGGCCCCTCTGGGGGGAGCCATCTACGCGGCGGAGATCTTCTACACGGGGGACTTCGAGCCGGTCGTCTTCGTCCCCGCGATCATCTCCTCCGTGGTCAGCTACTCGATCTACGGTTCGCTCTTCGGGTTCCAGAGCATCTTCGCCTCGCCGGGGGGGACGCTCTGGACCGTCCCGCAGATCCCGCTCTACGCGTTGCTCGGCCTCGTCTGCGCGGGCGTGGGGGTGGGCTTCGTCCAGATGTACCGGCGTACGGAGTCGTGGTTCTCGAAGAGCGGGCTCCCTCTGAGCCTCCGCGCGGGGCTCGGGGCCGTCTCGGCGGGGATCCTGGTGCTTGTGGTCTACTTCGCCCTGCCGGCCGAGGACCACTACGCCGCGCTCGCCGCCATCAACGTCGGGTACGGGTTCGTCCAGGCCGCGATGCTGGGCCAGGTG
>JAKATE010000236.1 GCA_021828085.1 Thermoplasmata archaeon
GGTGGCGGCGGCGGGGGCGGTGGCGGCTCCGGGTACAACGGGGCGGCGGCGGCCTCCTACGCCCGCAGCTACATGGGCATCGTGGCCTCCGACGGGTACTACTGGACCTCCGGGTGCTGCTACCACCACTTCGCCGCGGGGACCGGAACGCCCTACATCGTGAACGCGTACGGCGGGATCGGGGACGACTGCACCCACTTCGCCTCCCTGGCCCTCCACGCCGGAGGGATCAACGTCCCCTCGGCCGTTCCCCCGACCTACGGGAACCCGTCGGTGGTGGGCCTGAGGAACTGGCTCATCTCCGGCCACATGGTCCAGGAGGCGACCGGGAGCTCGTTGCCCTCGTGGATGGCGCCCGGGGACCTGATCATGTACGACTGGAACGGCGGAGGCTGGGACCATACCGCCGTGTACCTCGGGAACGGCCAGGTGGCCGAGCACTCCTTCGGCAACGGCGCGGGCGGGGTCACCACGACGCCGCAGCCCTGGGGCGACTACGGGGCGTACCTCTACGACTTCCTGCACATCACGTCGGTCACCTGGCACGTCGCGTCCGCGTCGGTCCCCAGCGCCTCCAACTGGGCGGCGAGCTCGACGACGCACCTGCAGGCGATGCAGGAGGGCGGGATCCTCGCCACGGCGAGCTCTCCGGGCGTCCTGGCCCCGACCTCCACCGCCGCCCCGGTGGTCGCGGGAGCGCTGCCTCTGCTGCAGCTCTCGCCCCTCTCCGCCGCCTCGGCCCCGACGGCCTCTTCCCTGCTGCTCCTGTTCGTGGCTTGCCTCGCGGTGGCCGGCGCGGGTGCCCTCGCCTCCTTCCGCAGCTCCCGAAGGGGCTCGAAGGTCGGGGGGCGGTAGGATATCGCTCCCCTCCGGGCGAAACGCCATGAACCCGCGACCGCTCTGGCCCCTTGCTCGGGGGACCGAAAGGTGACCCTGGGGAGCCGTTCGATGGACAACTGGGGGAACGCACGATGGACCGTACTCGGCGCGATGCTGCTCGGCCTCCTCCTCCTCGCCCCGGTCTCCGTCTGGGCGGGAGGTGCGTCGCACGCACCCCCGGGGGCTCCCGGACCGGCGCTCGGCGCCGCGCATGCCGGACCCACGACCCTGCCCGGAGGCTCTCCCGGAGCTCGCACCGGCGGCCAGACCATCCTCGCCTCGAACTCCACCGTTGAGCCCCCGCACTCGCTCGCACCCTCGCTGCCCCAGCTCCCCGGCGGGTCCTGGAGCTCGGTGGACCAGCTCCTGACGCTCCCCGGTGGTCAGTTCGACCTCCTGGGCGCGGACAACGCCTCGGGCGCGAAGATCGGGGAGCTCTCGATGGGGACGACCCCCACCGTGGCGGACCTGACCGGGGGCTTCCTCAGCACCGCGCCGGCGACGGACGCGGGCGCGGTCCAGGGAGGGGCGCTCTCGAACGGGGCGTACCCCACCGTCTTCCTCTGGGGCCAGGGTAGCGCCGGGCCCGTGCTGATGGAGCAGAACGTCAGCAACGGGACCTTCCGCCCGGCCTACGGGTTCACCCCCCTCGCCCTCCAGGTGCTCGGCGGAGGCGGGGTGGTCGGGGCCCAGGTGGCGCTCGTCGGCGGGAATTACAGCACCGGGCCGGCGGAGCCGATCGTGGTCGTCTACAACGACTCCTTCGGGTTCAGCCTCTTCACGGGGGTGCCCCTGGCCTTCCACGCGCTGGTCGGCGCCCTCACCACCCCCTCCGGGGTCGTGGTCTCGGGAAGCGGCCCGAACGGGACCCTGGGGATGCTCTCCTTCGCGGGAGGGAACTGGGCGTTCATGAACTACACCTCCCTGCTGCCCTCGAGCTTCGGCGAGCCGGTGACCCCTCTCGCCGCGGCCGGGAACTACGTCCTGGTGGGGTCCCCCGGGGGCCTCTACACGGGGATCGTGAACCTCACCGGCGGTCCCTTCGTCAACCTCAGCGCTTCCCTCGCCGCCTCCACCGGGAGCCCCTCCGCCGCCGCGACCGACCCCGCCGTGGCCAACGGCATCTCCGTCGCCTCTTCCCTCGGTCTCGCCGTGGTCGACGCCCGGACGGGGACCGTGACCGCCTCCCCCACCTCCCCCTTCCCCCCGGGCGTGGTCCCTCTGGCCCTCGACTGGAACGGCAGCACGCTCATGGTCGGAGGATGGCGTAACGGCGAGGCCGCCGAGATCGCGAGCTGGAGCTCGACCGCCGGGTACCGGACGGTCCGCGGCGACCTGGGCAGCGGGCTGGTCGACGCGTCGGCGCTCGCGCTCGCCTCGGGCCACCTCTTCGTCGCCGGCACGAACGGCACGGCGGGGAGCCTGGTCTCGATCGACCTGGGGAACCTCACCACGAGGGACCTGACGGGAGCGTTGCCTCCCGGGGTTCGCGCGCTCACCCTCTCCGTCGCCTCCTCGAAGGCGATCTACTTCTCGGACGGGACCCGCGTCCTCGCGCTCAACACCACCACGCTCGCCCTCACGGACATCACCTCGGGCCTGGACCCCGACCTGGTGGTGGACGCGATGGCCTGGAACAGCGGCCGGCTCCTGGTGGGAGGGATCCTTCAGCAGCACAACGGCGCCACGCAGGAGGTGAGCGCCGGAGGAGGGCTCTTCTCCTACGCCCCCGGGGGCGCGCTGTGGACCAACCTCTCGGCCTCCCTCACGTCCCTCTCGGAGGTCACGACGATCGCGTCGGACGACGCGGGCAACGCGTTCCTCGGCGGGGAGCAGCAGCCCGAGGCCTCCGGCATCGGGGACTTCTACTACTACGCCCCGGCGAGCGCCACGCCGTTCACGAACGTCTCCACCCAGTTCGTCTCGAACCTCTTCGTCCCGTTCGCCGCGGCCTGGAACGGCACCACCTTCTGGGTCGGCGGGGCCGGGGCGCTCGTCAACTGGACCGACGGGG
>JAKATE010000041.1 GCA_021828085.1 Thermoplasmata archaeon
TCTCGAGGAGCCCTCGGGGGTCCAGGGCCGGGACCGCCGCCGCGAGCTCGACCGGTTCGAGCCAGCGGGCCGGGACGCCCTCGGCCCGGAGGGTCCGCTCCCTCTCGCGGAGCACCGGGAGCTCCTCCGACCTCGAGACCACGCGGACGCTCCCGTTCTCCTGGTATCCACCGTGGCCGTGACGCCGGGAGAGCTCTCGATACTCCTCGCGCGTCTCCTCCACCACGCGGACATCCCAGGGGTCCCAGCATTGCGCGGAGACGATCCCTGCCCCCTTCCCGGAGGCTCCCGCGGTGGGGTAGGCCTCGTCGTAGACGAGGACGCGCAACCCTCCTGCTCGGGAGAGGTGGTAGGCGAGTGCCGACCCCATCAGACCGGCCCCGAGGATGAGCACATCGGCCCACCGCGTCGGAGCCGGGCTCCCCGGGGGCGCCACACCCGGGGGAGCAGGTCCTCCGCTAAGCTCTTTCGTGCGCTCGGGCTCACGGACCCACAACGACTTTTACCCGGCCCGAACTCCCTCGCCCGTGAGCTCCTCGTGGGCCATCTGCCCGGTCTGTGGACAGCCCGTGGCGGTCGAGCCCGTGGAATCCCCGGGCGTTCCGATCGAGATGCACCGGCACCGGCTGCTCAAGCACCCCCCGATCCCCGCGCGTACCCTTCCGGCGGGGTCCCCGGGAGGGGGGAAAGAGGCCCCCGTGGACCTCCCCCGTCCCTCCTCCCGGCGGCGCTGAAGGGGTGAGCGGTCCCCGATCGGCTCAGCGCGAGGCTTCCGCGCGGGGGACGGAAGGCGCCGGGGAGGCGGGCCGCCCGGCCACGGATCCGCTGCGATAGGCCGGGGCGGCCGCCCGGTAGGCCTCCTTGAGCGCATCGGTGTCCACGTGCGTGTAGATCTGCGTCGTGGCCACGCTGGCGTGACCGAGCTGCTTCTGGATGAAGCGGAGATCGAGACCGTGCCGGAGCAGGGCGGTGGCGAGGGTGTGACGGAGCGTGTGGGGCGTGACGTGCTTGTGGAGGCCTGCCTCGAGCGCAAGGGCATGGACCCGCCGCTCCACCGTCTCCCGGGAGAACGGGAAGACCCTGAGGTCCCCCGCGGGGGCTTCTTCGCGGACCCTGCGGAGACGATCGAGGGAGGCGAGGGTGCTCTCCTCGACGACGACGAAACGGTCCTTCTCACCTTTGCCCGCCCGGACCTTCAGGAGTCCCTCCTCCCGGTCCACGTCGTCCCAGGAGAGCCGGCAGACCTCCCCCACGCGCAACCCCCCGTAGACGAGGACCCGGACGAGGGCCTCGTCCTCTGCGTCGGCCCCTGCGGCCGCGAGCAGCTGCTCGGTCTCGGACTCGGAGAGGAACGTGGGGAGCGTCTGCGGGCGCTTGGGCGGAACGACCCCCTCGGCGGCGCGGAGGTGCGAGGCGCGGAGAAGGGCTGCCACGGCCCGGAGGGAAGAGTAGACCGAGCTCTTCGAGTACCCGCGTTGGAGGACCAGATACTCCCGCCAGCGCTCCAGATCGGCAGGGACCACCTCCGGGAGGGGTTTGTCGAGCCAGGAGAGGAAGTGGCGGGCGGTGAAGGCGTACTGCTTGATCGTCCAGGGGCTCCTCCCTTCTCCCCGGAGGAGCCGGGCGAACCCTTCCACCACTTCCTCTCTCGTGGTGGCCCCCTGCCCGTCGGAGCCAGGAGGGGGCGGCAGCGGAGGAGAGGAGAGGGCGCCCACGACGAGACCGACGGGCGGTCCGGGGGGATTTAAGCCGCGGTTTCACTGGAGGAGCGGGTCCACGTGCCGGGAAGCTCGTCGGGGAGATGCAGCCGGGGCTCCTGCGGGGAGCGCGCGGTGATCGACCAGCCCTACGCGGGGGCCCACCTCTGCCGGGCGCACCTGGGGGATTCGGTCTGGGAGCGGTTCCGCCGCGAGATGCACCGGCAGGCTCCCGGCCTTTCCGGGGGGACCTTCGCGGTCGCGCTCAGTGGGGGGAAGGACTCCTCGGTCCTCCTCTCGCTCGTCCAGCGCTACTTCTCGGACCGGCGGGACGTCGAGGTCGTCGCGCTCAGCGTCGATGAAGGGATCCCAGGATACCGGCCCGCCTCGCTCCTGGCCGCGCAGAAGCTCACCCGCGAGCTCGGTCTCCGCCATCACGTGGTCTCCTTCGAGGGGGCCCTCGGCACGACGACGGACACGACGGCGGAGGTCCGGTCGGAGACCCCTTGCGCCTTCTGCGGGGTCTGGCGGCGCCAGCTCCTCAACCGTACCGCCCGGGAGCTCGGCGCCTCCCGGCTCGCCCTGGGGTTCAACCTGGACGACCTCGCGCAGACGGTGCTGATGAACCTGGTGCGGGGCGAGCCCGGGCGGCTCGCCCAGATGGCCCCCCACGTCACCTCCCAGCCCGGGCTCGTTCCCCGTCTCGCCCCCCTGGCCACGATCCCCGAGCGGGAGATCTACCTCTACGCCCGGCTCTCGGGGCTCCCCTTCGATCATCAGGAGTGTCCACACGCGCCGCGGGCGGCGCGGAACCTCTACCGTGAGCTCCTCTGGCGCCTCGAGGAGTCCCAGCCCGGCGCCCGCCACGCCCTCCTGCGGACCCGGGAGAAGCTCTTGCCGGCCCTCCTCGCCGGGGAGCGCGGGCCGGGACCGGCACGTTGCCCCTCCTGCGGGGAGCCGTCCTCCGGGGGGCTCTGCCGGGCCTGCCAGTTCCTCGCTCCGACGGGGGAAACGGGACGGGAGGCCCCCGGCCCCGCCGAGGAGAGGCAAGCCTCATAGTGGGACGCACGCTCGAGGCCCCATGCCCGGGCCTCTCGAGCCGCCCGCCCAGCTCTTTGTGCTCGGAGCCGGGATCATGGGGTCCGGCATCGCGGGCCAGGCGGCCCTCGCGGGGCACCCGGTCACCCTCTACGATATCGAGACCCGGCTCGCCGAGCGCGGCCGGGAGCGGGCTGCGCACGATCTCGAGCGGCACTGCGTACGGGAGGGACGGCCCGCCACGGAGGCAAGGGAGGCCGCGGACCGGATCTCCGCGACCTCGGAGCTCGACGGCCTTGCAGGTTCCTCGCTGGTGCTCGAGGCCGCCCCGGAGAGCCTCGAGCTCAAGCGCCGGCTCTTCCAGGAGATGGACCGGCGCGCCCCCGCGGAGACCCTCCTCGCGAGCAACACCTCCTCCCTCTCCATCACCGCCTTGGCCGCCGTCACGAAACGACCGGAGCGCGTGGTGGGGATCCACTTCTTCAACCCGGTGCTCCGCATGCCCCTGGTGGAGATCATCGCCGGGGTCCGGACCAGCGGCGAAACGGTCCAACGGGCGCGCGCCTTCGCCGAGGGCCTCGGGAAGACCGTCACCTTGAGCCAGGACGCCCCCGGCTTCGTGACCAGCCGCTCCATGGCCGTGCTCGTCAACGAGGCGATCTGGATGCTCTACGACCGCGTCGCCACCCGGGAGGACATCGACCGCGCCCACAAGCTCGGCTTCCATCACCCCATGGGACCGCTCGAGCTCGCGGACCTGGTCGGGCTCGACACGCTCCTCCATGTGCTCGACCGGCTCTACACCGGTTTCCGCGACCCGAAGTACCGTGCCTGCCCGCTGCTCGTGAACCTCGTGGAGGCCGGTAAGCTCGGGCGGAAGACCGGGGAGGGGTTCTACACCTATCCGGCTCCCCCCGCGAGCCTCGGTGGCGCCGCATGACGCTCCTCGAGACCCTGCTGGTCCTGGTCGCGCTGTTCCTCTTCTCGCTGGTGCCGGCGCTGTTCTATCTGATCTGGATCCGGAAGACGGAACGCTACCACACGGAGAGCTGGAGCGCGGTGAGCCGCGCCTTCCTCTACGGCGCCGTGGTGGGCACCTTCGTGGCGGCCATCCTCGAGGCCGTCCTCTTCGCCCTCTACGCGCAGGTCCTCCAGCCGGACCTGGGAGGCGCGCTCCCGAAGGGGGCCACCGCCGAGTACCTCCTGCTCGCCCTGGTGATCGCCCCCTTCGTCGAGGAGGGGATCAAGGGACTGGGCGTCTACGGGATGCGGAGCCGGATCAGCTACCTGGCCGACGGGATGGTGCTGGGAGCCGCCGTGGGGCTGGGCTTCGGCTTCCTCGAGAACCTGCTCTACGGGGTCTCCGCCCTCGCGGCCGGGGTCACGGTGGCGATCCTGACCATCGCGATCCGCTCCTTCTCGAGCATGCTTATCCACGCCAGCGCCACCTCGGTGACGGGCTACGGCGTGGCCGCCAACCTCCAGCAGGGAGGTCAGGGCCACGTCCTCGCCGGCTCCTACCTCACCGCGGTGGGGATCCACGGTTCGTACAACGCCCTCGCCTCGCTCACGCTCATCCTCCCGCTCCTCGGGCTCGCCCTTCCCGGCTACGGCATCGACCTGGTCTCCATCGCCTCGCTGATGCTGGCCATCGTCTACGGATTGAGCGCCTTCGGCTTCATCCGGCAGCGCATCACGGAGGTCCAGTTCCTGACGGCCCTCCCCGTGGCCGCGCGTCCGAGCCCCCGTCCCACTCCCCAGACCCCCCGGTCCCGGTAGAGCCCTCTCCACCTTCCCGGGTCACGTCCGGAAGACCTCTGCCCGTGCCGGCAGGTCCGAGCTGCCCGAAGAGCCGGGCGCGAGATCAGGGCCGGGAGGAGGCTGTGCGGGGAGGGGGGGAGGGCTTCGAGCCCCCTGCACGGTTCCAGCTGTCCGCCGGAATGCTCTCGTAGACAGCGCGGGCCTCGTCGGGCGCGGCGGCCGCCGGAGGGTGCGCCGCGGTCTCGATGGCGGACTTCCGGAGCAGCCAGTAGTGGATCCGCCAGGTCCGGCCCTTCGCCACCAGCGCATCCTCCTCCTCGCTCGCCAGGAGCCCTTCCTCCTCGAGCAGATAGAAGGCGTCGCGGTCGTCGGCGGAGATGACGTTGTCGAGGAGCGTCTCCTCGGTGCCGAAATAATTGAGCACGAGCCGAGCGAGCGGTTCGGCGCGCTCCGGCGGGATCTTGACTTTGGGCACCAGCGTGTGACGGATGGCCTCGGTCAGCAGTTCTACGGTGACCACTGCCACGCCGGAGAGGAACGGCCCCCTGCTAAAAAGGACTCGTTCAGCCCCCCGGGGCCCCTCCGCCGCGGACCGGGGCGCATCCTCAAGGAGGGGAGGGGTTCCCGGGATTCCATGAGCGAGGCCACGGCCCTGGAGGACCGGCTCCCTTTCGACGCGGAGCTCGAGCGGCTCGGCCGGGCTCTTCTGAGCCACCCAGAGCCGCTCTGCCGGGAGTGCCGCGGGCGCGTTCTGGGCCGCCGGGGACACGGGCTCACCAACCCGGAACGAGCGCTCCTGCTGGCCCGACGCCTGACCCTCGATCCTCCCGAGCCCACCGCGGACCGGCCCTGCGTGATCTGCGGCGGCCTCTTCGACGCGTTGGAACGCTGGGCCGTGCGTTGCGAGGAGGCCTCGGGGCCCTGGGAGTTCCGCACCTTCCGGTGCGGGTCGCGCTGGGACCCGGAGCGCCTGGCCCGGGAGGAGGCGCTCTGGCTCACGCTGGGCTCGCCCTGGGGGGAGAGCGCGCGGGTCGCCTTCAATCGTGAGCTCGGCAAGCTGCTCGAGCGGAGGTGGGGGAAACCGGGCGACCAGGAGCCGGCCGAGCTCGTACTCCTCTCCGACCTCCCCTCCGGTCGGGTCGAGCTGACCGTCGCCCCGCTCTTCGTCGAGGGGCGCTACCGGAAGCTCGACCGGTCCCTCCCGCAGACCCGCTGGCCCTGCCGGCGCTGCCGGGGCCGGGGCTGCGACGCCTGCCAGGGGACCGGCAAGACGTATCCCACGAGCGTCGAAGAGCTCCTGGGGGGACCCCTGCTCCGCCTCGCGGAGGGGAGCGGGCATGCCTTCCATGGGATGGGGCGGGAGGACATCGATGCCCGCATGCTCGGGACCGGCCGTCCTTTCGTCCTGGAGATCTCCCGACCCCACCGCAGGTCCGTGGACTTGGAGCGCGCGGCGGAGGCGGTGGCGGAGGGGGCGAAGGGACGCGTGGAACTGGTCCGCTGGGATTTCACGACCGGGGACCGGGTCGAGAGGCTCAAGGAGGCCCGGCCCGAGAAGACCTACCGCATCGAGGTCCGACCGGCTGTCCCGGAGGCAAAGGTTAAAGAGGCCTTGCCGTTGGTCACGCTCCGCCCGCTGGAACAGAGGACGCCGTTGCGCGTCCAGCACCGCCGGGCGGACAAGGTCCGGCAGCGCTGGGTCCGGGAGGTGAGGTGGGTGTCCTGCACTGACGACAGTTTCACCCTCGAGCTCCGGACCGAGGCGGGTACGTATGTGAAGGAGTTCGTGGACGGGGACCAGGGCCGGACGCATCCGAGCCTCTCCGAGCTGCTCGGCCAGCCCCTTACGGTCTCCGCCCTCGACGTCCTGGCGATCCATGACGAGGAGAACTGAGCCATGGTGAAGAGCTCCAAGGGGTTCCGCTCCCGAACGCGGGGGGTGCTCACCAAGGAGCGCCGGGAACGCGGCACGCCGCCCCCCTCACGCTTCCTGCGCGTCTTCGAGCCCGGGCAGAAGGTGATCATCCGACTGGAGGCCTCGGAGCCCCGGGGGATGCCGCACCCGCGCTACCAGGGGAAGGTCTGCACCGTCGTCGCCCGGCGGGGCCGAGCCTTCGAGCTGGAGTTCACGGACGGGCACAAGCGCAAGGTCCTGCTCGCGAACCCGGTCCACCTGGTCCCGCAGGAGAGCGCATGACGGACCCGGTCCCCCTCGCCGTGGTGAAGGACCTCCTCACGGAGGCGGGAGGGAAGCGCACCCTTTCCCGCGAGGCCCAGCTCGCCCTGCAGCACGCCGAGGCGACGCTCAAGCTCAAGCGGGAGGACACCGAGAAGCTCCTGGCCGAGCTCAAGGAGCTCCCCTGGATGGATATCCCCCTCGCCGTGAAGATCGTCGACCTACTCCCCCAGTTCCCCGAGGAGGTCCGCCTGCTCGCCTCCCGGGACCGGACGACCCTCGACGAGGAGCAGATCAACGCCGTTCTGGAGCTGACGGCCAAGTACCGATGATCGGGGGGGGTTCGCTTGGAACGCTACGCAACGGTCCTCGACGTGCTGCCCCAGGGCCGGCTCTCGGAGCGATCGCCGCACCGTGAGCCCATCGCCCTGGCCGTGGGCGAGGACGAGCTCAAGCTGCTCGAGGTCGTCCTGCGCCCGGGAAGCCGGGTCGACCCGGGGACGCGACTCCCGCTGGTCGGCCCGAACGACGGGCCGCCGCCGGCCCCGGTGGACCACGTCCGTCGCCGCGTGGGCTTCTCCGAGCTCACCACGGCGGCCCGGACCGAGCTCGTCCCCGCGCTCGAGCGCGTCGTGAAGGGGAACCCGGCACGCTTCCTCCGGTTCTTCAACGAGGCGCCGGCGGTCTCCCGCCGCTTCCACCTGCTCGAGCTCCTGCCCGGGGTGGGCAAGAAGACGATGTGGGCCATCGTCTCCGAGAGGCAGAAGAAACCCTTCGAGAGCTTCCAGGAGCTCACCGAGCGCACGCGGCTCAAGGACCCCGTGGAGTCCGTCGTCGGCCGGATCGAGCAGGAGCTCTCCCATGAGGAGGAGAAGTACCGCCTCTTCGTCTCGCGATAGCCCGCGCCCCGTCCCGGTGAGCCCGCTGCCGTCCCGGCCGGAAGAGACGGCGGAGCTGCTTCAGGCCCTCGAGCTCACCCCCCGCCGCGGCCGGGGGCAGAACTTCCTGATGGACCCCGGCTACGCGCGCACCCTCGCCTACGCCCTCGCCCCTCCCCCGGGGGAGACCGTGGTCGAGGTGGGCGGGGGCCTCGGGCAGCTCTCCTTTGCGCTCCTCGCCGCCGGGGCCCGACCCCTCATCGTCCTCGAGCGCGAGCCGAGGCTCGCCTCCTTCCTCTCGACGAACCTGGGCCGCCGGGCAAAGGTGCTCCTCTGCGATGCGCGGAGCGACCCCCTCCCTCCGGCCCGGTACTTCGCCGGCAACCTCCCCTTCACGGGGGCCAGCGAGATCCTCCTCCGCCTCCTGGCCGCCGGCATGGACCGGGGGGCGTTCCTGGTGCAGGAGGAGGTGGCCCAGCGCCTCGCCGCCCAGCCGGGGTCGCGGGCGTACGGTCGGCTCACCATCCCCTTCTCCCTGGAGGGGAGCTTCCGCCTCCTCTCCGTGGTCCCCCCGGAGGCGTTCTACCCCTCGCCCCGGGTCCGGGGAAGGCTCCTCCTCTGGGAGCGGGGCCCGGAGCGCGCGGGGCTGTCGCCGGACGGGGCGGTCCTTCTCGAGCGGCTGCTCCGTTCGCTCTTCCAGCACCGGAGGAAGATGCTCGGGAGCACGCTCCCGCCGGCCCTCGCCGAGGTCGCCCCGGGGAAGGGGGCGGAGGGGCTCCTCCGCGAGGCCGGCTGGCCGGTCGATTGGGCCCGCCTGCGCGCCGAGGAGATCCCGGTCCGGTCCTACGCCCGGCTCGCGTCGATCCTCGCTCCTGGCGGGGAGCGCACGGCCGTTGCCACAAAGACGAATATACGACGGCCCGTTCCGACCCCCCGGTGAGCCCGGTGCCTGCGGGAATGGTCTACGTGGACGGGGAGTTCTACGCGCCGGACGAGGCCAAGATCTCCGTCTTCGACCACGGGCTCCTCTACGGCGACGGGGTCTTCGAGGGCATCCGCTTCTACAACCGCCGGATCTTCAAGCTCGACCGCCACATCGAGCGGATGTACGAGTCGGCCCGGCTGATCGGGCTCACCCCGCCGATCCCTCCGGAGACCTTCCGCTCGGTGGTCCTGGAGACGTGCCGGCGGAGCGGGATGTCGGACGGGTACCTTCGCCCGCTCTTCACGCGGGGGAAGGGGGACCTGGGGATCGACCCGCGGAAATCTCCCCGGGGAAGCGTGATCGTGATCTGCTCCACCATCGCCCTCTACGGGCCCAAGCACGAGACCGGGCTCAAGGCGGTGGTCTCGACGTTCCGCCGGACCCCCCCGGTGTCGGTCAACCCGCACGCGAAGACCCTCAATTACATCAACAACATCCTGGCCCGGAGCGAGGCGAACGCGCGGGGGGCGGACGAGGCCTTCCTCCTCGACCTCGAGGCCAACGTCACCGAGGCCTCCGTGGACAACGTCTTCGTGGTACGGAAGGGGACCGTCTACACCCCGACCACCCGCAACTGCCTCGAGGGGGTGACCCGCGAGACGATCCTCGAGCTCTTGCGCGAGCACCACCCCGTGAAGGTCCAGGACTTCAAGCTCGACTTCCTCCTGCAGTCCGACGAGTGCTTCATCTGCGGCACCGGGGGGGAGGTCGCCCCCATCATCGAGGTGGAGGGCCAGCCGATCGGCGCGGGGACTCCCGGACCCGTCACGCGCGAGGTGGTTCGGCGCTACTCCGAGCTCGTCCGGAGCGTCGGTACCCCGATCCCCACGGAGCCGGTGGACCTGGGCGCTCCCCGCGCGAGGGCGGCCCTGGCCGGCGGATGACCGGCTCGTCCCGTCCGGGGGGGGAGAAGGGCGCGGAGGCGCTCTGGGCGGAGATCGACCGCTTGTTGGAGAGCTCGCTCCTCCCGGAGGACCCGGTGCTCTCCTCGGCCCTCGCGGAGTCCGCTCGGGCCGGGCTCCCTCCCATCCAAGTGAGCCCGACGCAGGGCCGTCTGCTCCAACTGCTCGCCCGGGCGCTCGGCGCCCGCAACATCCTCGAGATCGGAACCCTCGGCGGGTACAGCAGCATCTGGCTCGCGCGGGCCCTTCCGGAAGGGGGGAAGCTGGTGACCCTGGAGATCGATCCCCGGCACGCGGAGCTCGCCCGGCAGAACCTCGAGCGGGCCGGTCTCCTCGACCGGGTCACGATCCGCCGGGGGGCGGCGATCGAGAGCCTGCCCCGTCTCGCGGAGGAGGGGCTCGGTCCGTTCGATCTCACCTTCATCGACGCCGACAAGGAGAGCACCCTCGAGTACTTCCGGCACGCCCTCGCGCTCTCCCGGCCCGGGGGGCTCATCGTCGTCGACAACGTGGTGCGGGAAGGAGCGGTGGGGGACCCGGGAACGCGGGACCCCTCTGTCCGGGGGATCCAGCGTTTCCTGGCCGAGGTCCGCCGGATGGCGGGCGTGGAGGCCACCGCGATCCAGACCGTCGGCTCGAAAGGGTACGACGGCTTCCTGCTCGCCCGCGTCCCCTCCTAGGACGGGCGGGCCCCGAGTGGGGCCGGAGCGGGGGTGAACCCCCGCACCTCCAGTCTTTATATAGAAGCACTAATTGACTGATTGCGAGGCTAACATGATGGCGGGTACGCCGATCCTAGTCCTGCGCGAGGGTGCCGAGCGAGAGAAGGGCAAGGGAGCCGTCGGGAACAACATCGCCGCGGCCCGCGCCATCGCCGATGCGGTCCGGAGCACGCTCGGTCCGCGCGGCATGGACAAGATGCTCGTCGACTCCATGGGGGACGTCACCATCACCAACGATGGCGTCACCATCCTCAAGGAGGTGGACGTCGAGCACCCGGCCGCGAAGATGCTCGTCGAGGTTGCCAAGACCCAGGACCAGCAGTGCGGGGACGGGACCACCACGGCGGTGGTGCTTTCCGGCGAGCTGCTCAAGCGGGCCGAGTCCCTCATCGACCAGAACATCCATCCCACGGTCATCTCCCGCGGCTTCTCCCTGGCCCTCGCGGAGGCCGACCGGTTGCTCCGCAAGGAGATCGGCACCCCGGTCCGGCCCGATGACGACGAGATCCTCAGCGAGGTCGCCCAGACCGCCATGGGCTCCAAGGGGGTCTTCGGGTCCCGCGCCGAGCTCGCCAAGCTCGCGGTGAAGGCCGTGAAGACCATCGCCGAGAAGCACGAGAACCGGACGGTGGCGGACATCTCGCTCATCCAGGTGGAGAAGAAGTTCGGCGGCGGGATCGCCGACACCCAGCTCGTCGAAGGCCTGATCCTCGACAAGGAGCGCGGTCACCCCCGGATGCCCACCGAGGTCAAGGACGCCAAGATCGCGCTGCTCAACAGTTCCCTCGAGATCAAGAAGACCGAGTTCGAGAGCAAGATCAACATCAAGGCCCCCGGGCAGCTCCAAGGCTTCCTCGACCAGGAGGACCGGACCTTCCGGGAGATGGTCGACGCCGTGAAGGCCTCCGGCGCCAACGTCGTCATCAGCCAGAAGGGGATCGATGACGTGGTCCTCCACTACCTCGCCCGCGCGGGGATCTACGCGGTGAAGCAGGTGAAGGAGTCCGACATGCAGAAGCTCTCCCGCGCTACCGGCGGGAAGGTCGTCACCGGCTACAAGGAGCTCTCCAGCAGCGACCTGGGCCGCGCCGGCGCCGTCGAGCAGCGCAAGATCGGGGACTCCCACATGACGTTCGTGACCGGCTGCAAGGGCGCCCGGAGCGTCTCCATCCTCATTCGGGGCGGCACCGAGCACGTGACCCAGGAGGTCGAACGCTCCCTCAACGACGCCCTCAAGGTGGTCGCCTCCGTGCTGGAGGACGGCGTGATCTGCCCAGGCGGCGGGGCCACCGAGATGGAGCTCGCCGTCCGGCTGCGGAAGTTCGCCCGCACGGTCGGGGGGCGCGAGCAGCTCGCGGTGGAGGCCTACGCCCAGGCCCTCGAAGTGGTTCCCTGGGCGCTCGCCGAGAACGCCGGCTACGATGCGGTGAACACCTTGATCGGACTTCGCCAGGCCCACGAGGGGAACCTTCCCACCAAGAACGCCGGGATCAACTTCTCCGCGCAGGGAAAGCCCGCCGACATGTTCCAGTTGAAGGTCGTCGAGCCCCTCCGTGTGAAGACCCAGGCGCTCTCCTCCGCCACCGAGGTCGCCTCGATGGTCCTCCGGATCGACGACGTGATCGCAAGCAAGAAGTCGGCGCCCCCGGCCAGCCCCCCCGGCGGCCACAGCCACTAGGACCAACCCTCGCCGCGGGGAAGGGGACGGGGGGGACGACCCTCAGTCCCCTGAACCCCACCGGTAGAAGCGGCTGGCGATGAGCACGGCCAGCGCCGCCGAGATTCCGAGCAGCCCCGCGAAGAGCGGGAGCTGACCGGGCGTCACGCTCACCAGCCCCAGGCTCCCCTTGACCCAGAGCGCCGCGTAGGTCCCCGGGAGCGCGTAGGCGGCCGTCCGCCAGATCCCGGGGAGGACCGTGAGGGGATAGTACAGCGGGGAGAGCATCCCCAGCGTGGTGAAGGTCAGCTGCCCGATCGGCCAGATCTCCCTTCGGGTCTTGAGCCGGCTGGAGATCGCGATGCCGATCGACGCGAAGAGGACCCAGAGCACCAGGATCGCGGCGGCGAGGACGAACCAGTCGAGGAGCGAGACCGGGGTCACGTAGGCGAGCACGATCCCCAGGGTGACGAGGGCGGGCGCGGCCGGGATGAGGTTGGAGAAGGCGATCCCGAGCAGGTAGCGCATCTTGCCCAGGGGCGAGGCGACGAAGAGGTCCTGCAGCCCGTTGTCGATCCGCCAGGTGGCGCTGTCCCCCAGGGTCCAGTTCCCGATGTTCTGGGTGGTGAAGAGCATCGCTCCCACCACCTCCCCGGGGAAGTAGCTCACCGGCGAGACGATACGCAGGAAATAGAGGAAGATGAAAGGGACCATGACCGGGGCCACGGCGGCCGCGGGGTTCCGGGAGATCCAGCGCCAGCCGATGAGCCCGAAGGCGACGGCGAACCGACCGTGGGTGGGGAGCTCGGGCGGGCCGGTGGGGGGCTCGTCGGGCATCGTCCTCAGCGCTCCCGGGCCGACCGGCGGGCCCAGAGGAACCCCAGGGCCCCCACGGCGGCGGTGAAGGAGGCCAGGCTGACGGCGGCGAGCAGGACCTGCCCGGAGGAGAGCACCAGAAGCCCGTCAGCGGCGTCCACCAACGCCGCCGCCGCGCTCGGCGGGATGAGGAGGGCGGCCCACCACGAGCTCTCCGAGAGGACGAAGAGCGGGTAGAAGACCGGTGGGAGCACCCCGAAGAGGTTGTAGAAGAGGGTCGCGTACGGCCAGATGGTCCGCATGTCGCGGAAGAACGTGGAGACGATGTAACCGGCGGACGAGGCGAACATCCAGAGCGCCAGGAGGACGAGGACGAGCACTCCGGCGGCGGCGAGCGTGAGGGGGTGGAGGACCTCCAGGACCACGGTGAGGAAGAGCACCGGCGGGAGGTACGCGATCAGGATCCCCGCGGACATCCCGAGGAAGTACGACTCGGGGGTCATGGGCGAGGCGTGGTAGAACTCGTGGAGCTTGTGGTCGAGCCGGATGTAGGCCGCCTCGTTCTGGACGCGCTCCCCCAGGGTGAAGATCGAGAAGATCACCGCGCCGATGAGGGTGAAGGGGAGGTAGTTGGCCGGCGCGAGCAGCTTCACGAAGATGAGGAAGATGACCTGGACCACCATGCTCGTCGCGAGGGCGGGGCCCTCGTGCAGCTGCACCCGGAGCTCGGTGAGCGTGAAGGCCCCGAGCCCCTGCCAGCGCGAGCCGGGTAGCATCGCCTCAGCTGTCCTCATCGATGGACCTCCCCACGGTCCGGAGGAACGCCTCCTCCAGGGTGACCGGCCCCACGGTCGCGGTGAGCTGGCGTTGTACGGCGAGGGCCAGCAGCTCGGTCACCCGCTCCGGCTGAGTGACGACATGGACCACGTTCCCCTCGGAGAGGACCGGCCCGAAGGTCCGGAGCTGCTCGAGGAGTGGGCCTCCCCCCGGAAGGGAGACGCGCAGGCTCCCGCCGCTCTCGCGCTTGAGCGCCTCCGCGCTGCCTTCGGCGAGGACCCTGCCCTTCTCGATGATGTACACCCGGTCGGAGAGGACCTCCGCCTCGTCGAGATAGTGGGTGGTCAGCAGGATCGTCGAGCCGCGCCGGGTCAGCAGCCGGAGCGACTCCCAGACCGCCCGGCGGGCGAAAGGGTCCATCCCGATGGTGGGCTCGTCCAGGAAGAGCAGCGGCGCCTGCGTCGCGATCACCGTGGCGACCATGGTGCGCTGACGCTGCCCCCCCGAGAGGGTCACGTTGAGCCGGTCGGCCACCTCTTCGAGGCCCATGAGGCCGATGGCCTCCTGGGTCCGGCTCCGGGCGGTCTCCCGACGGAAGCCCCGGGCGCGCAGGTAGGTGTACACCTGCTCGCGCGGGGTCAGATGGAAGAACGGCTTCCCTTCTTGCGGGACCACCGCAATGAGCGCCCGGACCTGCTCGGGGGAGGCCACCACGTCGGTGCCGAAGACCTCGAGGGAGCCGGAGGTCGGGACCAGGAGCGTCGAGGCGATCCGAGATCGG
>JAKATE010000237.1 GCA_021828085.1 Thermoplasmata archaeon
CTCCGCTCCCACCCCCAGCGATCGAGAGGTCAGGGCCTCGCTCCCCAGGAGGAGGCAGATGTTGCCGATCGCGGGGGAGAGTGTGAGGACCAATCTTGCTGCCCCCTCTTCGGTCCCTTCCAGGAGGGCTTCGAGGTCGTTGGCCAGTTCCTCGGCTTCCGCGGCTTCCAAGGTGGCCTTGGCGCTAATCCGGGGCAGTGGCAGCTCGACGGCGGGGCGCAGTCGGACGGCCTGGAGGGCCCGCTCCGGCGTCCAGAGCTGGAGCACATCCTCCGCAACGCGCAGCGAGACAGTCGGGTGCCTTTCGAGCAGGCGCTCGGCGGCGAGCGACATGGCCAGCGAAAGCTCGTACGTCCCCCCGGTCCGTGAAGGAGGCGACCGCTCCCAAGGAAGGACCCCTCGGAACCACGCGGCCGCCGGCGTTCCCGCGGCGACCTCGAGGCCTCTCTGTCGAGGAGAGAGACGGACGGATCCGGCGATGAAGGTTCGTGCCAATCGGAGCGTCTCGCCGAGGGAACTGGCATCGAGGTCCACGTGCGGTCGCTTCATGGCGGGTGGAGTTCTTATCCTTGCTCATCCTCAGGGCTCTGTGCCTGGATCCGGAGAGGAGCAACCGACCTCCGACGTTCCCCCCGGTACCTCTGAGCCCGACCCTAACACCGTTCCTTCCTCGCGTCCCGCCGCCTCCAATCCCCTCATCTCCACGGGTGCTCGCCCATCCTCCACCTCCCCACATTCCTCCCCTCCACCCGCTCCTCCCCCACCCACCTCTTCCTCCTCGTCCTCCTCGCCGTCGTCGCTCCGGGCGGCGCTCGCCGAGGCGGGAGCGATCACGGGGGAAAACCTCCCAGAGCCCCGGGCCGCCGAGACCCTGCCACCCTCCTCCGGCGGGATCACGCCGGAGAGCGTTCTCCGACCATCTCCTTTGTCCGCGAGCTCTCCTACCGTCACGGACCCGGGGGCCCCCTGCCTCGGCACGCCCGCTCCCGCGGTGCCCGGCGTTCCGGACCGCGCCGACAGACCCCTGGTCGTGCAGGGGGACCTGACCATGCTCCTGGAGACGGACTCCCCGGCCTACGACACGGTCCGGGACCGGATCGCCTCGTTCGCGGAGATTGTGAAGACTCCGGAGTACGTGCACACCTACCGGATCACCTCGCTCTCCCTCTGGAACGCGGCCGCCGCGGGTCACGGGGCCGAGGCGGTCCTCGAGACCTTGAGGGCGTTCAGCCGCTACGACGTTCCTTCGAACGTCGAGGCCCGCGTTCGGGAGACTCTCGGACGCTTCGGCCTCCTTCGGATCGAGAAGGGGGCCGACCTCGGCGACCTCTACCTCTCCTCCGGTGACCCGCAGCTCCTGGCCCGGATCGTGGACCGGCCCGAGATTGCGGTCTTCGTGACGGGGCGCAGGGCCGAGGGGTTCAGCATCCGCGCCGACCGGCGCGGCCATCTCAAGCAGGCCCTCGTGGAGATGGGATACCCCGCGGTGGACCTGGCAGGCTACGCTTCGGGGGAGCCCCTGGAGCTCTCCCTGCGCGAGCAGACCCTGGACGGGCGCCCGTCCCACCTCCGTCGCTACCAGAAGGATGCGGTCCAGAGCTTCCTCGCGGGAGGTTCGGTTCAGGGGGGGAGCGGGGTGGTCGTACTGCCCTGCGGTTCCGGCAAGACCCTGGTGGGCCTGGGAGTCATGGCCCAGCTGAAGAGCTCGACGCTCATCCTGACCCCGAACAACACCGGGGTCCGCCAGTGGATCCGGGAGCTCCAGCAGCGCACCAGCCTGACCGAGGACCAGGTAGGGGAGTACACCGGGCTCCAGAAGCAGGTCCGTCCGGTCACGGTGACCACCTACCAGATCCTGAGCCGTCCGGGCCCGTCGGCCTCCTCCCCCTCGCACTTCGAGCTGTTCTTCCATCGGCCCTGGGGGCTCATCATCTACGACGAGGTCCACCTCCTGCCCGCCCCGGTCTTCCGCATCACGGCGGAGCTCCAGTCGGTCCGCCGCCTGGGGCTCACGGCGACCCTGGTCCGGGAGGATCGGCGCGAGGAGGAGGTCTTCGCCCTCGTGGGCCCGAAGAGGTACGACGTCCCCTGGAAGGAGATGGAGCGGCAGGGGTGGATCGCCCCCGCCGAGTGCCGAGAGGTGCGCGTCGACCTTACCACCGAGCTCCGCCTCGCCTACGTGAACGCCGCCAAGCGGGACCGCTTCCATCTCGCCGCAACGAACCCGGTCAAGCTCGACCTGGTGAGGAGCCTCGCCGCGCAGCATCGCGAGGACCGCGTGCTGGTCATCGGGCAGTTCCTGGACCAGCTCAAGGCGATCGCCGAGGCGCTGGGTGCCCCTCTGATCACCGGGGCGACGCCCGAGCGGAGACGCGAGGAGCTCTACGCCGGCTTCCGCAAGGGTGACCCGCGATGCCTGGTCGTCTCCAAGGTCGCGAACTTCGCTCTCGACCTCCCGGAAGCGAACGTCGCGGTGCAGGTCTCGGGCACCTTCGGCTCCCGCCAGGAGGAGGCCCAGCGCCTGGGGCGCATCCTCCGCCCGAAGGAGGGGGGAGGCCGCGCCACCTTCTACGCGGTCGTGACCAAGAACACCGTGGACCAGGACTTCGCGCTGCAACGCCAGCTCTTCCTAGTCGAGCAAGGCTACCGCTACTCCCTGCACGACCTCGTGGCGAGCGTTCCCTCGCCCGAGCCGGGGGTAGGGGCGCCCCCCTCCGAGCCCTCGTTTCCATGAGGCCGTGCCGCCGAGCAGGCCGAGGGCCCCCCGGACCCTTCTGCGCGGGGCGACCCTTCCCGATTCCCAAAGCATCACGCGGTCACGCGGGGGGACCTCCCTCGTGACGGTAGACCCGAGCGCGGGCAACTCGGGGCGGCCCCCT
>JAKATE010000238.1 GCA_021828085.1 Thermoplasmata archaeon
CTGGCCCGGAGGTCGGTGCCGTGGCTTCGCCGGGTCGAAGGGGGAGGGGCGACCTACCTTGATCCGGACCAGTGGTTCTACCAACTCGTCTACATCGACGAGGGAGGAGGTCCGGGGGGGCCCCCGGACCTCCAACGGTTCCTCCAGGCTCCTGCCCGGGCCGCCCGCGACCTGGGTCTCCCGGCCGAACTACGCTCTCCGAGCGACCTGGTCGTGGGAGGGCGCAAGCTCTCCGGCAACGCCGGAGGGGACTGGGATGGGGCCCATGTCCTCGTAGGGGGGTATCTCCTTCGCGCGGACACCCGTTCCATGAGCGAGATGCTAACGCTGCCCCATCCGGCGCTCCGCCCGCTCCTCCGCCGGGAGATCGAGCGATGGGTGACCTCGTGGGAGAAGGAGGCCGGTGTCGTCCCCTCCCCGGAAGAGCTTCAAAGGGCCCTCGTGGAGGCCTTCGTGCGGGAGGGGCTCTTTCGTGTACACGCCGGTCCCCCCTCCCCCCGGGAGGAGGCGCGTTTCCGCACCGAGACCCTCCCCCGCCACGAGGATCCCGCGTGGCGGGAGCTCAAGCCCATCCCCAAGCGCCCGGGCGATCCGCTACGACGGATCCGCGTGGCGGGTCCGCACGGGCTGCTCGTCCTCCCCTCCCGTTCCGGGGAGGGGCTCTGGGCGGCGGTCATGGAAGCGGGCCGGTTGCTGGAGGGCTACCATCTCGACCCCGGGGGAGACGCGGTCCTTCGCCCGGTCCGGGAAGGCTCCGCGGAATGGAGCGACCTCCGCCAGGCGGTGGGAGCCGTCCCACCGTTCGGGTGAGCTAACTCGAGGACGGCGGCAAGGCGCCGGCGGCGAGGATCGCCTCCGTGAGGTCCTCCGGGGAGGCCCCCAGGAGCTGCACACGGTGGGACCGGAGCCACTCGTCGATCAACGGGCGGAGGTCCTCCTTCGTGAGCGCGGCACCCACGAGAGCCCTCTCGAGCTCGGGGAACGGCGCATCGAAGGGTTGGGTGAAGAAATCTCCCGAGATCTGCACCTCCTGGACGCGGCCCCCGTGGTGCAGGAGCGTCACCCGGACGAGCTTACCGGCCTTGCGGTCGATGCGCGCGAGGACCGCCTCGTGGGAGATCTTCACCGCCCGTCCCTCCGCGGGAGCCTGGGAAAGCCGGGGATGGGTGCGGTCCCGCTGGAAGGTCCACTCGTCCTTCGACCGGCTCGCCCGGAGCTGCTCTAAGGACGCACGTTCCTCCCCCGAGAGCTCCCCCGGCACCATGGGCGTTCCCAGCGCGGCCGCGAACTCCTCCCTAAGGAGGCGACCCACCTCCGAACGGTCGGGTGTCCGGCCGGTGAGCGCCCGGACCGAGGTGAGCCACTCGGCCATCCCTTGGGCGAGCTTTCCCCGGAACTTTTCGTCGGGGACCCGGAGCACCCGGCTCAGGGCCTCGGGGTCGAGGTCGAGGAGGAGATCGCCGGCGAGGACCCAGCTCCCCGTCAGCGACAGCGCGCCGTTGGCGCTCACCTTCCTCCCTCCTGCGGCGAGGTCGTTGAGCCCGGAGCGCTCGGCGGTCACCCCCAGCCGGGCCAAGGTCGAGCGGATCGGGCGCAGATAGTGCTCGTAGAACCCTGCCACCCCTTGCTCGGTCCCGGGGGCGCCCTGGGGGACGACGACCATGTAGTCCTGCTCCCAGGGGCCATCCAGGATGGCCCCCCCACCCACCACCCGCCGCACGACCGGGATCCCCTTCGCGCGGCAATAGTCGAGGTCCAACTCCCGCTCCGCCTCCTGGTGGAAGCCCACGTTCGCGAAAGGGGACGACGGGTGAAGCAGGACGACCGTGGGCGGGGACTCCCCCGATCCTACGGTCGCGGCGAGGGCGACGAAGACGTTGACCATGGTGGGCCCATCGACCCCTCCCAGTTCGAGCCAGCGCCACTGCGCCGTCATCCCGTCCCCGGGTGCGACCGCCGACCTCAGAAGGAGAGGACGGAGTCTGCGTCGAGGGCGAGGTCGGTGAGCGTCGCCGAGCCGACCAGCTTCACCCCGTCGATGAGGTCCGAGGGGGCGATCTCGCAGAGGTCCCGGCAGCTCTCGGCGCAGGCGACGAGCTTGACGCCGTTCTCCAGCGCCATGTCGATGAACATCTTGAGGTTCCCGCCCTTCTTGAGCGGGACCTTCTCCGCCGCGCCCTTCTTGAGCAGTTCCGGCGCGTGCATGAGGAAGTACATCGTGGTGTCCACCTCCATGGCGGCCATGAGCGCGGCCGTGTAGAAGGGCGCGTAGGTCTTGTCCGGGTCCTCCGGTCCGGTCGTCATGACCATGAGGATCTTCTTTCCGGCAGGATCGCTGGGGGGGTTGGCCGGGGGTGTCTCGGTCATGGGGGGCTCCCTTTCACGCCTGGCATCGGACGCAGCGGATATTGTCCTTTTCCAGGACCTCCTGGAAACGCGCGAGCGCCGCGGCTCCCGAGAGGAGCGCCGCGAACTCGGTCGGGGAGCTGGGGACCATCTTCACGATCCATCCCTTCCCGTACGGGTCGGTGTTGAGGAGGGACGGGTCCTGCTCCACGGCGGGATTCGACTCGACCACGGTCCCGGCCACGGGAGCCAGGACCGGACCGGCCCACTTCCCGCTCTCCACGGTGGCGATGGGCTTCCCCCGCTCCCGGGCGGTGCCGGCCGCCTTGATCCGGACATGGAGGATCTTCCCCGCCCGGGTCTGGGCCGGGTCGGTCAGCCCCACCACCACCCGGTCCCCCTCGAGCTTGGCCCAGGTCATCTGGGTGCGCTCGATGAAGTACGACCGGTCCTCGGGGAACTCGCATCCGTTCAGTATCGTCATGGTCGGGTGTCCTAGGAGAAGCCCCGCCCGCGC
>JAKATE010000239.1 GCA_021828085.1 Thermoplasmata archaeon
TCCGATCACCCTCACCCTGGAGTGGGAAACGAACCTGAGCGCCCCCGGCTTCGCGTTCGTGGCCGGCCCCGCCCTGGTCGACGGGAACATCGTCCTCGCCACGAACGCCGGCACGCTGCTCGCGTTCAATGAGACGACCGGCGCTCTACGTTGGAGCACCCTGGTCGCTCCGCCGGGCTCCTCCCTCTCCACCCCACTGGCCTCCCAGGGGGATCTCTTCGTGCTCTCCAACGGGAGCGTCTCGCGCGTCAACGGGACGACCGGGGGGATCCTTTGGCAGGTCCCGAACCCCTCCGGGGCCGCCGCCAACGCGACCCTCGAGGGAGGCTCCCTCTCCTGGTTCGGGAACCAGACCCAGTACTCCCTCAACGTCCAGACCGGTGGCATCGTCCAGGGTTACGCCCCGCTATCGACCTCCGGCCCGGTGGCCGGGCAGATGGGGGCCCTCGTCCTGGTGAACACGAGCGGGGACCTCCTGGTCTATCCGGAGGGGGGCTCGCTCGCCTGGAAGGCCGCGCTCTCCGGCCCTGGGGCGACCTTCGCCCCGGCGCTCGAGGACGGGGAGATCTTCGCCGCCCGCGACGGCGGGCCGCTCACCGGTCTTTCCCTCGCCAACGGGAGCGTCAATTGGTACGGGGCCGGGGCGGCGACGGTCTCCACGCCCCCCACCGTGAGCGGACCGACGGTGTACGTCGGGACCCAGGTCGCCGGGACCTCGGCCCTCATCGCCGAAGGGGTCCACGGGGGTCTCCAGTGGAGCCTCGCGCTCCCGGCCGCGCCCCAGGGAGACCTGGCCATCGCCCAGGGCCTGCTCTACGTCCACACGCTCGATGGGACGCTGACCGCCGTGGGCTATCCGCCCCTCACCCTCGGCGCGCAGGCGAACCGGACCCGGGTCTCGGTGGGGCAGCCCCTCCTCCTCTCCGCCTCCGCGTCCGGGGGCGACGGCTCCGCGGTGAGCTTCGCCTGGACCTTCTCCGACGGGAACGAAAGCTACGGGAGCGCGGTCTCCCAGACCTTCTCCTCCCCCGGACCCGCCTGGGCCGTGGTCGTGGCCACCGACGCCGACGGATACACCGGCCCGGCGGTGAACCTGAGCCTGACGGTCCTCCCCACCCTCTCGATCACGCTCTCGGTGAACAGCACCTCCGGGGCCTCCCCGTTGGAGCTCTCCGCGACGGAGACCCCGGAGGGGGGGAGCCTCTCCTACCCGACGCTCTCGTTGCTCGTCCAAGGGCCGCTCACGGAGAACCTGAGCGGCCCGACGCAGACGCTGACCCTGGTCACGGCGGGGAACTACACCCTCTACGGACGGGTCCGGGACAGCGCAGGGGACGTGGCGCTCTCGGATCCCGTGGAGGTCACGGTGAGCACCCCGGCCCCGGCTCCCTCCACCCTCTCGGTCAGCGCCGGCCCACCGGGGGGGTTCACGTTGGGCTGGACCCCGTACCGGGGCTCGGGTTTCTCCTCCTATCGGGTCGGCTATCAGGTCGACGGCCAGGGGCCGGTGTTCTGGCTCCCACCGATCACCTCCTCGCAGACCAGCTCGCTGGAGCTCAGCGGCTTCCCCCTCGACGCGGACGTGGCGCTCTACCTCAACACCACGAGCCTCTACGGCTCGTACACCCTTTCGGGGCCGGTGGACTACGTCGTGCCGCTCGTGGCCCCGACGCTCAACGTGAGCGCTCTGGCCGCCGCCCCGGGGCAGGCCCAGCTCAACTGGAGCCTCCCCCCGGTCGACCACTTCCTCCGGTGGACGCTCCTCGTCCGCTCGCCCTTGGGCGCGGCGTCCGAGGCCCTTGCGCTCAACGCCACCGCCCGGGGGTACCTCACCCCGCCCGCCCCCGATCTGGTCACCACCAGTTATCAGCTCGAGCTCTCCGTGGCCGGGAACCGTAGCGTCCTCAGCTCCCCGGTCACCTTCGCCCCGCTCTTCACCGCACCCAGCCCCACGCTGGGAGGGGATGGGGTCAAGACTTCGGTGAGCTTCGGGGGGCTGAGCATGCCGGACCTCTCCGCCGTGAAGGTCTGCTTCGCCCCGGCGTCGGGAGGGGCGGCGGTGTGCCCGTTGACGCTTTCCGCGCCCTCCTCGACGGGAATCCCGCTCACCCTTCCCGGGCCCGGGGAGTACCAGGTCTGGCTCGAGGTCCAGGCCGCGAACGGCTTCTCCTTCAACGGTACGTCCGTGCTCTACCGGGCCTACGCGGCCGCACCGGCTTTGGCGTGGTACCTGTGGACCTTCCTCTCGGCCCCGCTGTGGAGCTGGATCGTCCTCGCGCTGCTCGTCGTGGCGGTGGTCCTTCTCGCCCGCGCGCTCTACCAGGAGCGCAACGAGCTTCCCCCGCTCCTCGACACCCTCCTCCCCTGGGAGTCCACCACCCCCCCGGAAGAGGAGCCGCCACGCAAGAGGATCCCTCGGCCCGCCCGGGAGCGCGTAGTGAAACCGCTCCATGTCCACGGTACCTCGCACCCGCACCGGCACGACCGACCCCACCGCAAGCCCCCCCGGATCGCTCCCCCGACCCGGATCCGGGTGCGTCGGAGCGCCCCTCACACCTCGCGCAACGAGTGGGCGCAGATGGAGGAGGAGCTCGACAAGCTCGACGAGGAGATCCGGCCGACGGCCGAACAGGATGGGACTCCACTGCCGCGGCGGGCGAAGACCTCCCCCCCTCTCTCCGAGGAGGAGTCCCCCGGGCCGGCCCCGACGAAGGCCGCGCCTTCGCCGGCCCCTGCCCCCTCCCCCGAGCCTGCTCCCCCGCGCAAGCCGGCGCGGGAGACGAAGCCCGAGGACGAGGAACCGACCCTCTGAGCGGCCTCCGGTCCCGTAGGCCTATATAGAGATCG